>PFTZ01000033.1 GCA_002789815.1 Candidatus Berkelbacteria bacterium CG_4_9_14_3_um_filter_39_23 | reverse complement strand
AACCTCCACTAATAGGATTTCCCTTTCTGCCGCGCCACAGCGCGAACAGTTGAAAGTGTGCCCAAGGACTAGAAAGTCCTTCCGACCCCTTAGCCGATGCTCAACGTGTGCTTTCAACACACGCTTTGAAGGGCAGGGGATCGGGTTTTCGGATTCTTCCAGCCTGACAAAGTACGCCGTCATTCTGAGGGCTCTTTCGAGATTCTCATCTGACAGCTTTTTGTTCTCCGTAGTTTCCTCCGACCGATATGGTCCCGATCATCGGGATCCCCGCTGGGGTGGTCAATCCCCGAGCCTGACGGCTTTGAACGGGTGCGTCAAAACCGGGCTGTGGAAAGACCACTTGCAGGACGACCGCGATAGAGCCACCTATCTTTCGGTTGGAGAAAAACTGGTTGTCAAAGAAACTAATTATATTATATACTTTTTTTCATAGATGTCAAGTTTAAACTACCAAAAACCCTTGACGCAAGCTTACGCATGCAGACGGGGGTTCCCCTTCGTCCCTCCAGTTTGGATATAAGAACCTCCCCTTGAATTTTAATAGGGCAGGTACTGGCGACTAATAAGGAGAGTGCTGATGGCAAGCGAAAGAGCCAAGGAGGGGGAAAGCCCTTTCAATCTCACCACCAACGCTCTCCATACTAGTTGATAAATTTTAGCAATAAGAAATTATTATAGCATTTTACCATAAAAATGTCAATACTATGTCCAGCGCATCGATGAGGGTGTAATTTTAACAGGCAAAAAGTATATTCATCCGCGCTTTTTTAGCTCTTTGATCTGTTTTCTAACTTTAATTTGTTGCGGACTTTCTGGACCAGTGTGCAACTTCCAATCTCTTTGGGCTGGTGATTTTGACTCGCTGGTCGCTGGCTCGCTTGCGCTACCAGAATCCGGATCGCCAAATCTAAAACTTTTTTGTCCGTGCGCTATCGCGGGCAACGTTTTTGGCGGTTTGGCTTGCCACTTGCGTCTGGGAACGAGATTTGGCATTGGTTTTTCCTCTCCGTTGCCCAGGGTAGAAATAGAAGATTCGTTATTCATAATTCCATTTTATTCTAAATTGGGCTAAAATAAAAGTATGTTAAAATGGCAACAATATCCTGTGTCTAAAATTGTCCGTTCGTGCTCGCAATTTCCAGCCATATTAAAAGAAATTCCTGATTACCCGAAAAAGCTATATTTTAAAGGCAAGCTAGATATAAAAAAAAGTCATACACTGGCGATTATTGGTTCCCGTCGTTTTACTGCTTATGGCAAGCAAGTCGCGGAAAATTT
>PFTZ01000086.1 GCA_002789815.1 Candidatus Berkelbacteria bacterium CG_4_9_14_3_um_filter_39_23 | reverse complement strand
CATACCACATCATTGACTTAAAATAAGCCTTCAGTTCCTCTGTTTTGTCGTAGTGTCCGCGAGGAATGTATTGCGAATAATCTTCTTTTAACGCTTCTAATGATTGAGGCCCTTGCGGAGTATCAATCATCGTATCTTGCCCGCCGCCGATATTCATTACTGGAGATTTTTCAATGCCTTGATGTGCTTCAATAAGAGCCAATTCTTGATTGACTTCATTTGCGACAATTGAGGGAATATTTACCGATGAATTCAAAAGTTTGCTTCCAACGGCAAAAAATCCGACATTTCTTTTGGCGGCGTTTTCCCATTCCGTTCCTTTCAAGCTGTTATATTGATTCAATGATTCGGAAAGCATATTGGCGTTAAGCTGTTTCAATTCCGCCGCTAATTTTTGCTCTTCTAATTGTTTAAGCAAAAAATCAAACATCAGATGGTAATTGTGAACCATTGAGTCGGTTGTGATAAAACTTGGCGTGTGGCTATAACGGTTTGATTCGTAAAGCGGGAAAAATTCGTTATTGTAAGACGGCTTAACCACAAAAGCATTTTTAACAAGCAGATTTTTGGCCGCGTCAGAAAAAGTGAAATCACTGGCGTTAGTAACATTACTCAAATTCTGGCTAACGGAATAAGCTGGAATTTTCGGGCTGATATTTACTGGTACTTCCTCATAAGTCGCAAACTTGGAAGCAAACGCGACGGCGGGCTTATAAATATCTTCGGCTGTTTTCTTTATTATGTCTTGACCAGATTTTGGTAAAACAAAATAAACAGCCAAAGCAATAATAACAACCGCTCCCAAAATTCCCGAAATAATCCAAACTTTTTTCTTTGGTTTCGGTTCGGGCATAATTGGTGGCATTTGAGAACTTTCCGGCATTGGTTGATTGAAATTTTGATTGTCCATATTTTTTTATAAATTTAGTTTATTTAAACTTACGACCTTGCTTATATTTTACCCCCCCCCGCAAACTTTGCAATACCTATTTTGTCAACTCGTCCAGCGAAACGCCCAAGGCGTCCGCGATGTTTTGGACGGTCTCAATTTTTGGATTTTTAATTAAACCCGTTTCTATCTTAATTATAGTATTGTGGGCTATACCTGCCAATTTGGAAAGTTTGTCTTGAGAGATATTCTTTTTCCCTCTCAACTTT
>PFTZ01000102.1 GCA_002789815.1 Candidatus Berkelbacteria bacterium CG_4_9_14_3_um_filter_39_23 | reverse complement strand
ATAATTGAATTAAAGTAAAAACTATTCGTAATTTTAGGAGGGAATGTGAAAAAATTGAAATTGGGCAAGATTCAAAAAATCCCCAAGGGTTTAAAAAAAATTTTCACCTATTGGTCTCGTAGAAAAATAATCATTTTATTATTGGTTGTTCTCGCTGGTGGCGCTGGTTACTTATTTTATCGCCAGAGAGCGGGAGCAGATACTTTCAAGGTTGCAAGCGCGAATGCGTCTAATTTGATAGAAGTCCAACTGCCCAAAAATTTGGCGGATAAAGCCAAACAGCAAAACGACTCGGCTCAAAAATTCTCTGATGCGGAAAACAGCACCATAGATGGCTTGGTAAAAAAAGAGATGGACAAGAAAGCTTCCACTACTAAATCAGCAACAACGCGCCAAGCAAGCATTTCCGATTCAAAAAAAGATAATTTTCAAGACGCCATCGTTATTCTTAAAGACGAAAACGGCAAAGCAATCCTGCCGGACTTGGAGAAACTAAAATCTCAATCCGCTTTATCTAGGGCAGTAACTGGCGTGCCGGAGAGTAATAAGATAAATTTTATTATCGGTGGTGGTTGGTCGCCGGAAGAGAAACAGGAAATTCAGAGCGTCATTGATAATGATGTCCCAAAAATCCGCGAGTTGCTTGGACCGCCATTATTTAATAATAATGTTATATTGACAAAATTTAATAGATCTGCTGTCCAGTTGGGATATGCCGGTTGTTATCGTACTTATGAAAATTCAATCAGTATTGCTAATGATGTAACGATAAATGGTGAGTTGCATGGATTAAGAGGCATCCTAATCCACGAAATTAGCCACGCCTGGCGAGACGATTTAATATTAACTGTACTATTAAAAAATTCGCCAGTATATTCGCTGGAAAATATGTTAGCCGAAGAAGCAATACCTTCTTTTGTAGCCACTTATATGACAGAATTGCAATGGGACAAGGCACCATCAATAAATGACTATTTATTTAATACTCCGTCTGTTAATACACAATTTGTATCACTGGATAGTTATTTTCCCTATGAATACTCGTGGAGGGTTATTGCAAAATTGTTTATTGAGGACGAAAAATTTCTGATAAAATTTCATAATCAATTATACCAGCGTCAGTATAGGGTCGGTGGAGAACCCGGTTTAGTTAAAAGACTAATGAAGGAAAGCTTACCACCCATGATTGAAAATATTCCAGCAGAAAATTGGCTTGATAGCCAATACTTGTTATTTCCAAATAAAGAAATTAAGCAAGGAGCAAATTTTGTTATTATGCCCG
>PFTZ01000039.1 GCA_002789815.1 Candidatus Berkelbacteria bacterium CG_4_9_14_3_um_filter_39_23 | reverse complement strand
ATACCTCGGAACTCGGCTACGGGGTCGTTTATTTTTAATTTCTTATTTAATTTTTTCATTAGACTCATTATGAAACGATTTTTCGTAGCAAAATTAAATAATTTTGAGCGAAAACAATAAAGAATCCGACGGAGCAAGTTCCTTGGTATTCTTTGTTTCGCTATCTGAAGATGGCTTCATCCTCGGAGCAAGCTCCGAGGTATTCGCCATCTTGAAATAAAGAGCGAGGAAAGCGTAACGGGGTTACGCTACGAGTGATGAATTATTTTTAGCCAAAATTATTTAATTATAGTAGAAAAATTATTTCGTAATGAGTCTATTATACATTATTAATTTTAACTTAACCCTTCTCATTCTCCTTAATCATTTTTATCACTTTCTCAACCAATCTTTTTGGATCATGATCTGTTACAATTTTCCCGTGCCCGCGTTTGGCAACTCGTAAAATGTCTTCTATTTCCTCGGTCGTCCCGCCCGAATCAGACAAAATCCCAATCGGCTTATTGTCTTCAAACGCAATGGTAAATTCATTCAAAGTGCCAATTCTGCCGCACAGATAAATAGTGGCGTCAGTTGAGCGGATAAACAAAAAATTTCGTCCTGCATAATCCATACCGGTATACATAATTAAATCGCAATGATCAAGCGGGAGATGGTATTTATTGATATGCTCTTTTTTTGACACAGCCGGAGAAATACCGATCACTAGACCGCCAGCGGATTTTGCGCCACGCGCTGCTTCTTGCGGAATTCCACAGGTCGCGCCGTTGACTAAAATCCCGCCCTGCTTTATCACTTCCTTGCCCACTTCAAAAGCTCGATTGACAGCGTCTGGCGAACAATTATTGATCACCGCTGACCCAGACACTCCGATCTTAAATTTCAAATAGTCTTTTTTTGGTACCACTCGCCTCCTATTTATTTATTTTACTGAATAATTAGTCGCTAGGATAGTTGGTGTTTGCTTAAAAATAAAATTGGTAATTAACAATTTTATATTTTTCACATCTTCTCTGGCTTTGATATACCCATCAGATCAAACAGCAACTCCAATTTTTCAATAAACTTTCTAATTACCAGCAAATTCGTTTCGTTGACTATGCCACTTTCTATCACTTTGTCCTTTTCATAAAAATTATGGAAAGCGCGACAAATGTCAAGAGTGAGGTGCGGAATTTTACTCACCTCAAGTGTTTTAGCAATGCGTAAAAGCTCGTCGTCAATTTGCCAGATTTTTATCGCCAATTCTCGTCCTGAATCTGTTAGTTCGCTTTTTTGCGCTTTTTTTGAAGCGCAATTGACAATTATTTTTTTAGCCCTGACCAACGCATATTGCAAATAATAAACTGGATTGGTTAGATCTTTTTTCATCGCCACACTGGTATCAAATTCTAAATGCGTGCCAGGATTTTTCTCCAAAAAGAAATATCGGCTAGCGTCCAGCCCAACTTTTTTAATAAACTCGTCAAAATAAATCGCATTTCCCGCACGCTTGCTCATACGGAAAACTTTGTCGCCTTTTTTTAAATTAACTAACTGATAAATCAATATGCTTACATTTTCTTTTTTCCAGCCGAGTGCCACTGCGAGCGCTTTAACGCGATTAACATAGCCATGATGGTCTGGTCCCCAAATCATAATAATTTTCTCAAATCCCCGTTTTTCTCGATCGAGTAAATACAAACCATCTCCGCTGAAATATGTCCACTCGCCTGTTTTCTTTTTCAGCACTCGGTCTTTGTCGTCGCCAAGCTTGGTGGATAAAAACCAAATCGCTCCATCTTTTTCTTGAATATAATTTTGCGATCGCAATTTTTTTATTAAATCGTCTGGGCTATATTTTTTGTCCAACTCAAACTGCGACTTAAAATTATCAAATTTAACTTGCGCGTTGCAAAGCGCTGGTTTGATAAAATCGTCCATAATCGCGCCAGCTGTAATCCTTCCAATTTTTTGCGCTGATTTTTTTTGTCCTTTAAATTGTTCTTGATATTTTCTGATATAATCTCCGCTATAAAACGTTTTGCTAGGATCAAGCACTGTCTGTCCTAATTTTTCAACTTGCCCGCCAGTATCATTAACCAGATATTCTCTCTGAACATTATGCCCTGCCCAAGCGAGTATTTTTGCGATCGCATCGCCATAAAACGCGCCTCGCGCGTTGCCAAGAGTAAGCGGACCAGTTGGATTGGCGCTCACAAATTCAACTTGTATTTTCTCGCTTTTTATTTTAGGTTTTCCTTCACCGCTTTTCAATTGACTAACAATATATTTTCCGTTCAGCCATAAATTTATAAAACCGCCTGCTACTTCGACTTTATCTATTTCGCCAAAATCAGCAAGCTGATTTTTTATTGCGATCGCAACCGATTGCGGATCTTTTTTTATAAGTGGCGCAATTGAAAAAACTACATTGGTTGAAAGATCGCCAAAACCCTTTTTATGAATTAACGAAACTTCAACTTCTTGACCAAAAATTTTTTCAATTAAATTTTGTAATTTTTTTTGCATTGAGTTTAAATAAATAACTTTGAAATTAGCCAACCAAAAACTGCGATAATAATGATAATCGGCAAGCACCCGCTTGAGCAAGGGTTCAAATCTATTACATTTCCTTTACTATCCATTACTCCACCCTTTCGCTAGCTTATTACAAGACAGGGTGAATACCCGATCTTATATAGCGAAAAAAGAATACCTAGGAGCCTGTCTGCCGGCAGACAGGCATCAGATGGGCGCTCCGTAGGATTCTTTATTTTGTTATTCTCAAAAATCTTCTTTTACCTACTTGTAAAACTTTTGACCTAGATAAATTCACCACTGTATTTTCATCACTAACTTTTTCGCCATCAATTTTTACTCCACCTTGCTCAATCAAGCGCCTAGCTTCTGAACGAGATTTTATCATACCAGACTCAATCAGCGCTCCAATAATGCTGATTTTTTTTGCGCCGAATGAATGCTCGTAGATTTTATCTGGTATTTGATTTTGACTAAATACTGCTTCAAATTCCTGCTCGGCTTGACTCGCTTTGCCTGCGCTATGATAAATTTTTATAATCTGATGAGCTAGTTTGATTTTAACCGCCTTACCCTCGCCTGCCTTGATTTGCTTGCTAAATTCTTTGATTTCGCTTTCGCTCATATCAGTGCACATTTCAAAATAATGGCAAATTGCTGAGTCGGGAATTGACATAATTTTACCAAACATTTCAGTGGCGCTATCGCGCAAAGAAATAAAATTGCCCAGCGACTTGCTCATTTTCTCCTTGCCGTCAAGTCCCAGTAGATAATCTGTCATTATAACATCTTGCTCTTTTTGCCCGAACGCGCGTTGAAGCCGCCGTCCAGTTAGCAAATTAAACTTTTGCTCCAGCGCTCCCAGCTCAATATCCGCACGCACCATTACGCTGTCATAACCTTGCATCAAAGGATAAAATGTTTCATGCAAGAAAAATGGCTGATGCCTTGAAATCCGTTGACGAAAAGTTTCGTGGCTCAAAATATGCTCCATTGAAATCTTGGAAGCTAAATCCAAAATCTCTAAAAAATTCATTTTGGAAAACCACTCGGAATTGGAACGGACTTCGGTTTTACTTTGGTCTAAAATTTTAAAAATTTGCTCGAGAAATAATTTTCCATTGGCGCGGGTTATGGTTGCGTCTAGCGCTTCGCGCGATTTGTCTTTGCCTGACGGATCGCCGATTGTCGCAGTGTAGTCGCCAATAATCAAAACCGCTGTGTGTCCCAAATCTTGAAAAGCGCGCAATTTTCGCAAATTAAAAGCATGTCCCAAATGAAGATCGGGGATATTTGGATCAAGCCCCAGTTTTACCCTCAAACGCTTTCTAGAAACCAATGCTTTTTCCAAATTCTTTTTTACCACAATCTCTTTTACTCCGCGGGTGAGTAAATCGTTTGTATTTGTCATATTATTTTAATTGTAGTTGATTATGTGCTATAATGCAATTTATTCTAACATCTAGATTCTAGATGTTAGAATAAAATCCACCAAATGAAAAGAACAATCAAACGGATATTCAATCCTATTGGGATTAAGCACAACTTGCAAAAGAACTTAAACCGTATTAAAAATCCCCAAAAAACTTGGACGAGAATTAAAAAACTCACTTTTCGCCAGTGGCTACGGCTATTGTGGCGCGGTTTTCTGATTTTCCTGTTTATTTTGGTCTTGATCTTTATCTGGTATTCAAAAGATTTGCCCACCTTGTCTAAATTAAAAAACCACAAAACCGCTGAATCAACCCAAATTTACGATCGGGAAGGCAATTTGCTCTATGCGATTTCAGGTGAAAAGCAACGGATTTTTATGCCACTCGGCGATATGCCAGACAATTTAATAAATGCGGTAGTTGCCACCGAAGACCGGGATTTTTACCAGCATCACGGGTTTGACGCACGAGGCGTAGCGCGCGCCACCTACTACAATTTACAAGGAAGAAAAGTCAGTCAAGGCGGATCCACCATAACCCAGCAATATGTTAAAAACGCACTTTTGACTTCCAGGCGCACATTTTCGAGAAAAATAAAAGAGCTGATTTTATCGCTGGAAATAGAGGCTATTTATCCCAAAGAAAAAATTTTAGAGCTTTATCTCAATGAAATTCCTCTGGGCTCAACTGCTTACGGCGTTGAATCAGCTTCCCAGCGCTATTTTGACAAATCAGCCAAAGAATTAAATCTGGAGGAATCTGCTTCGCTCGCAGCCATGATTCAAGCGCCAACTTATTATTCCCCGCACGGCAACCATGTGGACAAACTGCTAGCGCGCAAAGATTATGTCGTCAGTAATATGCTGGACACTGGAAAAATTACCGCAGATGAAGCCAAAGCCGCTAAACAACAATCGCCACAGTTCACCACTTTAAAGGAAAGCTTGCAAGCGCCACACTTTATTTTTTATATCAAAGAATACCTGACCGAAAAATACGGCGAACAAATGGTGGAGGAAGGCGGTCTGCGAGTAACCACCACGGTTGACGCTAAGGCGCAAAAAATGGCTGAGGACGCAATTAAGTCTGGCGAAAAAAAATTAGAACAAAATGGCGCCAACAACGCGTCGCTGGTGGCAATCGATCCGCAAAACGGACAAATTATCGCTATGGTTGGCTCGCGCAATTATTTTAACAATAATATTGACGGGCAAGTAAATGTCGCCACTTCGCTCCGCCAACCCGGCTCTTCGTTCAAGCCCATTGTCTACGCCACTGCGTTCAAAGGTCAATATAATCCTGCCTCAATTTTATTTGATTTAAAAACCAATTTTGGCAATTATACTCCTGATAACTACGACGGTAACTCCCGCGGACCAGTGACAATGCGCTTTGCGCTTTCCAACTCTCTTAACATTCCAGCAGTCAAGGCGCTATCGTTGGCGGGTATAACCGAAAGTATTCAGACAGCGGAAAATTTAGGCATCACTACTTTGACAGAGCCCGATCGCTACGGACTCAGCTTGGTGCTGGGTGGCGGGGAAGTCAAACCGCTGGAGATGGCTGGCGCGTTTGGAGTTTTCGCCAACGAAGGCAAGCGCGCGCCAATTACTGGCATACTTAAAGTCACTGATAGCAAAGGCGATGTTCTAGAAGAATTCAAAGACGATTCAAAGGAAGTGCTTGATCCGCAAGTGGCATTTTTGATCAATAGCGTTATGTCAGACACTGAAACACGCCGATCGATTTTCGGCGCTTTGGCGAACAATTTAATGGTGCCGGGCAAAACCGTAGGAGCAAAAACCGGAACAACACAAGAATTCCACGATGCTTGGACAGTCGGTTATAGCAGACAAATTTCAGTCGCGGTTTGGACAGGAAATACTGACAATAAAGCCATGAAAAAAGGAGCTGATGGATCAGTGGTGGCAGCGCCAATTTGGAATCATTTTATGAAAAATTATTTAAAGGATAAAGAAAATGTCGCATTCGCGCAACCCGGCAAAGTGCAAAAAATTACGGTTGACAAGCTCTCAAACAAACTACCAACCAATGATTCGCCAGAAACCGTCAGCGACTATTTTGCGTCTTGGCAAATCCCCAAAAAGGAAGATGACATTCATGTGCGAGTTAAAATCAATAAAACCAATGGCAAACTGGCGACTGAATACACTCCGGAAAATTTAATCGAAGAAAAATTATACACTGACATTCACTCGGAAAGACCTGACAACCCAAGTTGGGAAGGACCGGTGCGTGCTTGGGCAGAGAAAAACAATATGATCAACAAAGCGCCCGCTGAAAAAGACGATATGTATGGCTCGCTCAGTGATATGCCAGCTATAGCTATCACTACCCCAACCAATAACCAATCACTAAGTGGTAGTGTGGAATTTAAAGCGACCGCTAGCGCAAAATTTGGCATTTCCAAAGTCATGTTTGCGGTTGATAATGTGCAAGTTGCGGAAGATAGTGAAACGCCATATATGGCGACTTATGATGTAAATAAATTATCAGCTGGCAAGCATACTTTAGCAGTGTTTGCCAATGACCCAAATGGGGCAAGCGCCAATAGTCAAGTTGAATTTAATGTGCTAGCTGATACAGCCGGACCTACTTTATCTAATATCACTATCTCGACCGTTGCCGGGTCAGCTATTATATCGTTTATCACCAGCGAACCAGCAACCAGTTATGTCAAGTATGGCTTAACTACCACTGCCTTGAATTCAAAAAGTTTAACCGAAGAAAACGCGCTTACTTCGCATATTATTTCGCTGGGCGGACTAACAAGTGGCGCGCTTTATTATTTCCAAATTGCTACTTCCGACAGCCAAGGAAATTTGACCTCAAGCGCGACCTATAATTTTAACGCAAAGTAAGAAAGCAGAAAAAAAATATTTTAGAGCCGGTTTAGTCACTATCCTTGAAGCGAGAATGAAATCAGTTGGAGCGCAAAATAATAATTTTGGAGTATGGGTAGTGGAAACTATTATAAACAAGAAATTCTTATTTTGTAGTTAAAATGAAACATTCATAGCTATCAGATGTAGTTATTAAACCGGTTTTTAGATATTGTGTGTTGGATTTTTGAATTATTTATTTTTTAAACCCATTATTGCTACTACTAAATCGGTTAGCCCCTTAGCGCTTTGGTAATTGAATCCTAAAGTTTTGGTTTCCTTTAAACGTTTTTCGTGAAAGCTAACTTTGCGAATTTCGCCGGTTAGTCCAAGCTCTCCCCAAAAACAGGTTTTTGGATTGATAATCTGGTTTTTATGACTGGAAATTATTGCGATCGCAACAGCGGTATCAATGCCGACTTCTTTTACTTTCATCCCGCCAGCAATGTTCAAAAATATGTCTGTATGTTGCAGATTGAGTTTGAGTTTATTTTGAATAATAGCGCAGATTAGATCTAGTCTATTCGCATCAAAGCCAATCGCCACCCGCTTGGCAAAACCATATTCGCTTTTGTTGGTCAGGGCTTGCACTTCAACAAGTATCGGTCGGAGCCCCTCCATCGTGCACGCCACTACCGAGCCAGACGCGTTTTTTCGCTCGGCTAAAAATAATTCTGACGGGCTGTCAACCGCTTTGAGTCCGTCAGCTGTCATCTCTAAAACTCCGACTTCATTGACTGCGCCAAAACGATTTTTTGTAGCGCGAATCAATCGCAAATTACCTAGCTTTTCACCCTCTAAATAAATTACCGCGTCCACCAAATGTTCTAAAATTTTTGGTCCGGCGATTTGCCCCTGCTTGGTGATATGCCCCACAATGATAATGCTGACATTTTTTTCTTTGGCAATTCTTTGAAGCTGAATGCCAGCGTATTTAACTTGAGCAACCGATCCAGCTGACGCAACAATATCCTCTGACTCAATGGTTTGAATTGAATCAATAATAATAAGTCGCGGTTTTTCACTGGCAATAGTGTGCAAAATTTGCTCAAGCGACTGGCTGGCAAGGAATTTTATCTTCTGTCCTTTTTTAATTCTACGGCTACGAAGCGCCACTTGCTCGCGCGATTCTTCGGCTGAAACATAAATTGAATTGTCAATTTTTTCCGCAATTTCAAGGAGTAAGGTTGACTTCCCTACTCCCGGCTCGCCACCCAGTAAAATTATTGAGCCAGCCACGATTCCACCACCCAGCACTAAATCTATTTCACGAAGATTAGTTTGATAGCGGGTATCGCTCCCTTTTTTCGCGCTGGAAAGATTTTCAACTTTGGATATAAATTTTTGACCTTTTTTCTGCGAGCTGGTATTTTGAGAAAAATTTACTTCCTTTAGTGAATCCCATGCTCCGCACATCTCGCATTTTCCCTGCCACGCGCTAAATTCATTCCCGCACTCATTGCAAATAAAAACTGAACTATTTTTTATTTTTACCATCGATTTATATTTAATTTTAAATTATACAACTTACACAAATTATCGCAATTTAAGTCGTCGCCAGTTGTTTAAATGAGAAGTTAAAATTATTTTTATGGTTTTAATTTAAATTCTTACTTCTTACTTCTTATTTAAGGAGACTTTAATATCGCCGAGTTGAGGATTGGGTAAGTTGGGTAATTATCATTTTGACATTATTTATGGATTTTATAATCAATCAATTTTAACTCAATGCTTTCTTTTCCGAGAAAATTATTTTGGCTGAGTGAATAGACGAAATCGGCTTTTGCGCCAATTTTAAATTGATCAGCTTTTGCGCCACAGCCAAACGCCAAAGCTACCATTTCATTTTTCCCGTCAGTCAGCCAAAGTTTCAAATGATCATTCTCCTTGCCCAGTATCCGAGTGTTATTGATAATTAAATTATTAGTTTGAAAAACTGGACGCGCGTTACCAAAACCAAATGGTTCTAGCTTTTGGATAGCATTGAAATTTTGCTGGCTAACCTCATCAAACGAAATCCTGGCATCTACTTTTTGTTTGGGAACAAGCGCTTCTTTGGTTAACTTTTTATCAGCTATGCCAAGTATCTGATCGTAGAAACTTTGCAAATTTTCAATTTTAAGCGCCAAACCAGCCGCGCGACTATGCCCGCCAAATCTAGTTAATTTTTTCTGGCACAAAGTGAACGCGTCCACCATATGAAACCCCTCAATCGAGCGCGCGCTTCCATGCACTTCGCCTTTTTCTTCCCGCAAGACGATTGCTGGACGATAATATTTATCCATTATTCTGCCAGCCACCAAACCAACAATGCCTGACATAAAGCTTTTATCATAAACTAAAATAATTTTATTTTTATCTAGCTTATTTTGACTAATTTTTGCGATCGCAACTTGTATTGCCTTGTCTAATTCTTGTTGTCGTTTTAGATTGGCTTGATTTAATTTTTGCGCCAGCTTTTGCGCCTTGTTTTTATCATCGCTTACCAAAAGATCAAAAGCATCCTTGGCGGACGCCAGCCGTCCGGGCGCGTTGATTCTGGGCGCAATTTGAAATCCCACTGCATAAGTTGACATATTATGTGGATTAATACCACCAACTTTATACAATTCCTGCAAACCAAAATTTTTTGTTTTAGCTAAAACCTTAAGACCGAAATGAGCAATCACACGATTTTCGCCTGTGAGTGGCACGATATCACTGATGGTTGAAATTGCCACTAAATCAAGCCACCATTTTTGATCAGCCAAACTAATCCTTTTATCCTGCTTTGCCAGCATCTGAATAAGTTTATAAACCAATCCGCCGGCAGAAAATTCCTTAAAAGGATATGGACAATTTTTTTGCTTTGGGTTGACGATCGCATCAGCATTCGGCAAAGAAGATGGAAGCACCAAGTGATGATCAACCACAATCGTTTTCAGCCCGAGCTTCTTGGCAAAAGCAATTTGTTTTTTTGCGGTAATGCCTAAATCAATAGTTACCAAAGTATCGCATTTTACCTTAAATAATTTTTTAATGCCTACTTCGCTAAGCCCATACCCTTCATCTCTTTCTGGGATATAAACTTCCCATAAAATTTTTAATTTATCCAGCGCCTTTGTTAGGAGCGCGCCAGCTGGAATGCCGTCAGCGTCGTAATCTGTAAATATGCCAACTTTTTGGCTTTTTAATAGCAAATCGCTCGCCTTTTTTATACCTTTCATTTTGTCGGGATCTGCCATATCCATTTCAAAATTTGGCTTTAAAAAACTCCGCCATTGACTTTTTTTAATTTGACGATTGATCAGCAATTGCTCAATTAAATTGTCTGATTTTTTCGGATACAAAATCCATTTCATAATGATATTGCTTCAAACCACCAATAATTTTGAGATCGCCTCTACGGCGATTGCCGATGAGGCAATTTAAAATTTAAGATTATTTGTAATATACCAGCCCCTCGACCCGCGTATCAAGATATTCCTGAATTTCGTCTTTCTTTTCATCGTAGATTTTTTTAAATGCTTGAAGCTGTGGCGTCAATTGCCTCATAGTGCTAAAAAATATCTTCTTTTTATTTTCCCCCACAACTATAATCTGATAAGTAGTTTCTAAAATTTCAAAATGATCAATTTTGAAATCGGTTTTCAGCGGGATTTCTTGCTCGGCGAACTCAACAAAAATAATAAAATCCTCATCAACCACCCGCGTTCCCAGCGCAACTGGCAAATTGTTTGTATCTATAATTAAAAAATGTTTGGTTTTATCCGTCTCTTTAAATGGCACGCCTGTTGCATCAACTAGGTATTTTTTTCCTTGCGATTCCCAAGTAAGCGCTGAATCCCTTTCGTATAGCTCAACTTTCAATGTGTTTGGTATACCTCGAATGATTTTTATTTTTTTTATCCCGGGCTTTTTTTGTTGCAAGCTTGTTTCCGTATCTTTGCCACCCACTCTAAAAATGTTTTGCCCGCGAAGCGAGGTCACCTCAGTCTTAATTTCATCCCCGGCATCGCCATCAATGACAATTTCTTTAATGTTAAAAAATCCTGACATAAATAGCCAATAATAAAATCCAACCAAAACTAATCCCACGAAAATAATTTTAAGTGGCAGTAAATTGATTGAAGCCGAAGAAATAGCCGGCGTCTTTAAATCAATTTTTGACTTTTTATAATCAATCCTTTGCCCTTTTTTAAAACGATGCTTGGGACCGCTATAATGAATAAATTTCATTGATAATTTGCTTGATTAAATCTTTAAATTTGATACCAGCTGCTTTGGCTGATTTTGGCGCCAGCGACTGGTCGGTCAACCCGGGAACAATGTTTAATTCCAAAATATAATATTTTCCGTCAAACAAAATCATATCCGTGCGGGTTAAACCGCTACAACCGAGCGCGTGATGCGCTAAAAGCGCGGTATTTTGCGCCAGTTTTGTTTGTTTTGAATTAAGATGAGCCGGGGTAATCTCTCGGGTTGTGCCATCATATTTATTTTGATAGTTAAAAAAATCTCCTTTGGTGGGAACGATTTCAACCGCCGGCAGGGCTCGTGCAGTTTGCCCTTTGCCTAAAACTGGAACTGTGAACTCTCTGCCTTTTTGATATTGTTCGAGCATTATTTTTGGGCAGTGCTTAAAAGCAATCTTTGTTTTTTGCCTCAGCTGAGGTAAATTTTTTGCGATCGCAACACCAATACTTGACCCGCCTTTTCTAGGTTTAACCACCATCGGATATTGGATATTTTTTGGCAACTGACTGTGGAATGTTAAAACAAAATGCGGAAGAACATCAAGTCCGTTTTGCCGAAAAATTTGCTTGGCTTTCACTTTATCAAAAGCCTGGCTTGATGCCCTTGAATCAGAACCAGTGTATGGCAAGTTCAATTTTTCTAAATACGACTGGATTGTTCCATCTTCCCCACCTTTGCCATGAAGAGCGATAAAAACCAAATCTATTTTACTTTTGTCGCTGACTAACTTTTTCAAATCGGTTTTAGAGTCGTATTTAATGGGGATAAAGCCAGACAATTTTTTAACAGCATTGAAAACCGCTTCTCCTGACAGCAAGGAAATTTTCCTTTCAGATGATGCGCCACCTAACAAAATCGCGATCTTCTTTTCTTTCACTTTTTCATTCTAGCAAAATATCGCGTTGATTGAAAGTTAAGGGCGAGCTCGTGAAATGGTTGACAAGGCAACCTATTTCGTCTAAAATATAACAATATCAGGAGGGAGCACCGACGCCCCTTGAAATTCAAAAAGAGGGAAGAGAGATGATAGTGAAAGCGCGAGCTCCGGTCCGTATTGACTTCGCCGGAGCATGGACAGATGTAGATTACTTCTACAAGGCATTTGGTGGCGCGACGCTCAACGCCACCATCGACCAGTATGTTAAGGGAAAACTTGTCGCCGACGAAGGCAACTTCGGAGAGAAGGTGCCAAGGCACGCCCCGGGTTACGGTACCACTTTCGTTGATGGTCCGGATGGCTTGTTGGTCGAGTATAATACCAAAATGCCGGACGATTCCGGGCTTGGCACTTCTGCCGCGCGCGAGGTCACGCGCTTGGCGCTGTTTAGCCAAGACCCACTCGCAACCCGCGAGCAGAAAGAGAATATCGCCGAATCCGCTTATAGGATCGAGCAGGTGCTCGGCATCATCGGCGGTAAGCAAGACCAGTTTGCCTCCGCGGTCGGCGGCATCAACCTATTTAAGTTCCGGGAAAACGGGACAACTACGCATCCCGTCACTATGCCAGAGAGCCAGATAGCAGAGCTCGAGTCCCTTCTCGTCCTCTGCTACACCGGCGAATGCCGCCTGTCGTCCAACATCCACAAGAGCGTCTGGGGCAACTTCCATCAGGGGCGACGGGAGACGGTTGACGCGTTGTTCACGCTGCGGGATTCGGCATACGCCGGCAAGGAGATCTTAGAAGGCAGTCGTTGGGACAAGTTTGGACCACTGCTCACGCGCCAGTTCGAGTGTATGAAAGCGCTCGACAGCTCGACCACCAACACCACCGTTGACGGTCTCTTTGACCTCGTCAAGGGAGACATCTCCGGCGGAAAGCCGTGCGGCGCCGGTGGCGGCGGGTACCTGCTGTTCGGTTGCAATGACCTGGCAGGCAAAGCCCGCGTCCAGAGCAAGATCCGTGACGCCGGCTTCCGCGTCGTGGATTTTAGCTTTGAATTCGAGGGGGTAGCTACTCTCATAGAATAAAAACCCAAACCATTGCTATTATGCCGGTGCCTTCGGACGCCGGTTTTTTTTATACAAACCATTCATAACTTACGCAAAATTTATATAAAACTTA
>PFTZ01000051.1 GCA_002789815.1 Candidatus Berkelbacteria bacterium CG_4_9_14_3_um_filter_39_23 | reverse complement strand
TCATTAATTCAAGATCGTTGATTGGTGGCATTTTTTCTCCTTGCCTTTTAGGCATTAATTTATAATTTAACGATTATAAAATTCAACAATAAGCTGGGCATCGATACCCAATTCCTCTGGGGTGATTTTGGGCGCAGAATTGATTTTAATCTCTAAATTTTTTTTATTAAATGCTAACCACGATGGCAAATTTCCTGACGATACCTTCAGGTTTTTAGGTGGTTTTATGATTTTGATTATATCTTCTTTTTTAACAAGAATAGAGGCGATATTGATTTTTTTCTTATTTAATTCAATTAAGCGATGCGAAACCATTTGCCGAGCAGACGCTCGGCTTGGCGCTAAGCCAGCTCGAAAAACAACATTATCTATTCTAGATTCTAAAATTTCCATAAACTTTTCAGTCGTGCTTTCACCTGATTGGCTGGCTATTTGAAAATACTTTTTGAATTGGCTTTCACTTAAACCGTATGTATGTCTAGCTTTTTGTTTTTCTTTTAATTGTATCCCAAAGTCAGACAATTTTGCTTGTCTGGTGCTGGTTGATCCGGGCGGAAATGGTCTTTTGATCATTGGGCATTTCGTGCTGAAACATTTTTCACCTTTTAAAAAAAGTTTTGTTCCTGCGCGACGGCATTTTGCACAAAAGTTGTTATTCATAAATTAAATTTTACGAGGCTTTTTTGCGCGTGTTCCATTGTGGGGTAGTGGCGTTTTGTCTTGAATTTTTATAATACTAATATTGGTGGGAGCTAACGCTCTTGCAGCTGCGTCGCGCCCTGTACCCACGCCTTTAATAAATATGTTAGCGGATTTAATTGAATCAATCGGTAATTTTTGTATAACATTTTTCATCGCTTGGGAAGCGGCAAATGGCGTAGCTTTTTTAGCGCCCTTAAAACCAGCCCCACCAGCAGTTGCCCACGCTAAAGTGTTTCCATTTTCGTCAGTAGCAGTAATAATCGTGTTATTAAATGTAGAATGAATATAAAAATTTACTTTTGACACAACGATTGGCTGCTTTTTCTTTTTAAATTTAACTTTTGCCATAGATTAGATATTGCATAGATAAGTATATTGCATTTATTTCACAAATTTTTAGCTAGAAATGCAATCATTAAATCTGTGCTATTGGTATATTTGTGTAATTTTATGTTTTTTCTAATGATTTTTTTCTACCTGAGCCAATGGTAACTTTTTTACCTCTTTTGGTGCGCGCGTTTGTTTTGGTCCTTTGCCCTCGTGCCGGTAAATTTCTGCTATGTCGATCTCCGCGATAACTGCTGATTTCTTTTAATCTTTTTATATTTCGTGATATTTCAAGTCGCAAATCACCTTCTGTTTTTAATCTTTTTTCGATAAATTCGCGAATTTTGTCTTCTTCGTTTTGTGTGATGTCTCTGACTTTTTTATCGTAATTTATTTGCATTTCTTTCAAAATAGTCATTGCTGTATTTTTACCAATGCCAAAAATTTGCGTAAGTCCTGCCCACACACTTTTGTCCTTGTTTATTAATACACCTCTAATACGCATTATCCTTGCCTTTGTTTATGTTTCGGATTTTCACAATTAACTCTCAAAACCCGTTTGCGACGGATAATTTTGCATTTATCACAAATTTTTTTGATTGATGCTCTAACTTTCATTTTTTTTAAAAGACATGCGCCTATTATATTGACAAATCACAAATTATTTTAATCGACGAATAATACGACCGCGAGTTAAATCATATGGAGATAATTCAGCCTGAACTCGGTCCCCTTCAACTAGCTTGATATAATTCATTCTCATTTTCCCTGCCAAATAGCAAAGAATTTCTTCACCATTATCAAGCCTAACTTTAAAATTTGTAGAGGGAAGTACTTCGGACACTTCGCCCTCAATGTTTATTTTTTCCTGTGTCATTTATCTAATTATAGCTTATATTTTTTATTTAGTCAAGCAATTGATGTAAAAAATTACTATCTGGTCAAAATTCTAGCGCTGGTTTCAGCCACCTCAATGGTGTCCTCAAAATGGCAACTGTCTGAATTATCCGCAGTACTGATCCCCCACCCATTTTTATGCACTTTAATTTTTCCCGTTCTTTCCCCTAACATTGGCTCAATGGCTATACACATCCCTTTTTGCAAGCGAGTATGAATGTAGGAAGTTTTAAAATTATAAATTGTGGGTGGTTCATGAATTCTTTGTCCAATTCCATGCCCAGCTAAATCGCGAATAACAAAAAAATTATTTTTTTCAATGACATTTTGAATTTTTTCTCCGATTTTATTGATTTCAATCCCTGGTTTGATAATTTTAATTGCTTCGGCAAGCGCTTTTTTACCAGTGTCAATCAGTTTTTGCCTTTCGCTAGATATTTTTCCTACAGCCAGGGTAACGGCTTTATCAGAATGAAATCCTTTATATGAAGTTCCAATATCAATACTAACAATATCACCTGAATTAAATCTATTTTTACCGGGTAGATTGTGAACCACCATATTATTGACACTAATACACGAACAATACTTATAACCGTTAAAGCCCTTAAACGAACACCCAACATTCATTTTTTTTGCTTTGTCAACAATAAAATGCTCAATCTCTATACTAGAAACTCCTGGTTTAACCATTTTTTCAACACCCTTAAATATTTCTGCCAGTATTTTACCAGATATTCGCATATAAATTAATTCTTTGGCTGTTTTAATAAATTTTGTTTTCACGGATCATTTTTAATAATTTTTTGGTAATTTCTTGCTCAACTTTTAATCTGCTAGGATTGCCATTTATCCTAATAATGTAAAAGTGACAGTCAATTGAGCTAATTATTTTTTTTAAATTTTTGCTGTATTGATCAATCCTTTTAACAGCAATATCCAAACTATCATCTTTTCTTTTGTCTGTCCGCGCCAAAATTCTTTTCAAGGCAATTTTTTTATCAACCTTAAGATAAATTATTACCGGCTTGGATAGCTGGTATTTTTTTACCATCAGAGACAAAAAATCAATTTGTTCTAAATTTAACGGAAACGGATCGAGAATAAATCTTTTATTTTTTAGCTTTACTATCTCTTTTTCAACTAATTCAGCAACAATTGCGTTTGGTTGTAATTTTCCTTGCATATATCTTGCTTTTGCTTGCGGGTCTGTTTGAATGAACTTTCTAATCAAACCTCCTGTTTCAATATGCGCAACGTTAAAATTTTTCGCAATTCTTTCAGCTTGCGTGCCTTTGCCTGATCCTGGTTCACCTAAAATAGTGATAATTAATTTACTGCTCATATATTTTATTCTATACCTACTATATAACTGGCTTTAATTGAATTAAAATCAATCGCTTTTTTTACATCTTCAGGAGTGCCAAATATTTGGCTAATAGTATCTTGTGGTTCACTGGAATTTATATAAACTACATTTGAATTGTCATTGATTGAAAGCAAATTTTTTTCGCAATCTTGGTCATCAGTTATTTTTTTCGTGGTTTTTTCGGCAATATTAAGACGGTATAATTCAATAGAATTTGATTTTAACGGAGTTGAATCAGTGGCGGAAAAAATCAAGTCATCACCCAGCCATGCTAACTCAAATAAATTCAATGAAGTTGAATATATTTCCGTTGTTTCGCTACTTGAATTTTGATAAACAAAAATTTTGCTCTCGTTAGAATTATTTGTTGTAATGTATGCAACTTTTTTTGTATCATATGAAAATTTAGGTGAAATAATATTGCCCGAGTTAGTAAGGCTAATTTTTCTTTTGTTTGCTCCGCTGATATTTTGTATAAACAAACTAAAACCATAATCTCTTTCTGCGTTGGAAAAAGTGGTAGTTAAAAGCCAAGTAGTATCAGTGCTAACTTCGGGCGCGTTGGCAGAAAAAATATTACTGGAAATTACCTCCTTTTTACCGCTACCGTCAGTATTTAGCATATTAATTTTATAAGACGAATTTACGCTATCGGCAATAATAATTTTGTTATTAACTACCCCGTATGTTTTTTGCACTTTGTCGTTTTCGTCATTGTCGCGATAAATCAGTTTATTTTCTTTTTCGGATTTTAAATAAATTTTTGTCGCATCATTTTCAGATAATCCATAGTAAATATTCGTTGTTTTTTTTATGGGCTGTTCTTGAACTTTTGCAGAATTTGCATCTTCTGATAAAGTATCTGTTTTTGCAATTAACTCGTTTTCAGCAGTTGACGAGTTAGTATTGCTTGCCATTGCCCAATAGGCAAAAGCTAAAATCGCTAGCATTGTAAACAAATAAAATATAGCAACCGATTTTTTAGTAGTGTTCATAATCGCGCGTAACTAAATGTGATTTTAGTTGATTGGCGGTTTCAAAAACAACGGACACAATTATTAAAATTCCTGTTCCACCCAAAACCAAAGTGGTTATGTGCGTAACTGACTGGATTATCAGTGGCAAAATTGCCACAATACCTAAAAACACCGATCCAGGAAAGGTGATTCTCCTGACTATCATTTCAATATAATTTGAAGTTTGAATTCCTGGTCTAATACCCGGAACAAATCCACCTTGCTTTTGAAGGTTTTCAGAAATTTGCTTGGGTTGAAAAACAATAGCGGTATAAAAATATGTAAATAGAACAACTAATAAAAAATACATTATGCCATAACTTAAGCTTGCGGGATTAAAAAATTTCACCATATTGCTTCCCATTGTTTGCAACCAGCCCGATCTAGCGTGGGTTAAATAATTTCCCGCTAGCCCAGGGAATACAATGATAGATAGCGCGAAAATAATCGGGATAACTCCGGCAATGTTAATTTTAACTGGTAAAAAAGTATCAATGGTGCTATGAGAAAGTTTTCCGGTCATTCTTCTTGCGTAAGAAATTGGAACTTTTCTGATAGCGTCATTCATTAACACGATAAAAAATACCGTAAATATGGCGATTAGGACAAATGCAATAAGACCATAAACCTTTACCATGTCAATTTCGCCTTCACTGGCGATAAGCGCTGTTGTGTTAGCAACTTGATTAGGAATGCTAGCCAAAATACCGACTGTAATGATAAGTGACATTCCGTTGCCAATCCCCTCTTCTGAAATAATTTCGCCAATCCAGACAAAAATCATAGTAATAGCAGTTGATGAAAGTAAAATAGACACAAGAGCAAGTGGCGCGAGCGCTGGTAAAACGCCCTGACTTTTAAGTAGCGCTAACAAACTAAAAGATTGCACGATGGATAAAGGAACTGTTAAATATCTTGTATATTGGTTTATTTTTTGACGACCGGATTCACCTTCTTTGTTTAATTCATCAAGCGACGGAACAATATAAGTTAAAAGTTGCATGATAATTGACGCTGTGATGTAAGGTCCAACACCCATTAGTCCAATACTAAAATTTGATAGAGTGCCACCAGAAAATATATCCAGTAGTCCGAGCACTTGATTACCTGAAAAAAATTCTTTCAAGGTTTCATTTGATATGCCAGGTATAGGAATCAGCGCTATCATACGGATAATTATCAAAAGCACAAAAGTTAAAAAAATTCTTTTACGGAGGTCCCTTAAAGACCAAATTTTTCGCAGTGTTTTAAACATTTATGGGGATTATTATCTGTTAATTATTCACGACTGACGCAAATTATCGCAATTTGAGTCGTAACCAGTTATTTTTAAATAATAATTTAAAACGGAGGATGAAGCCATCTTCAGATAGCGAAACAAACGGACACCCCGCTAGTAAGCTGTGTGGGTCGTTTACTTCTTATTTATAATTTAATGTTGCCGAGCTGAAAATTGCGTAAGTTATATTATTGGGTTGATTTACTTTTTCTTTTTGAGTTTTTCTGACATCGCGAGAAAAATCAAAAACCTTTTCCTGGGCTCAATATCTTTGAGAACCTTGACAAGACGACAATTTTTATCAACAATTTTTTCTTTAATAAGTTTTGTCAAAGTAATTTTTTCCCCATCCTTAAAATGTTTTTCCAACACTGAGTATTGAATTGGAAAAGCTTTTCTCGATCTGCCTTTAATGCCTCTACGTTTGGGCAATCTTTGAGCAAGCTTAGTTTGCCCACCTTCAAAAAAAGCTGGTATATTCCTTGATGCGCCAGATCTTGCTTTCTGACCTTTAGTTCCGCGACCAGAAGTCCGACCTTTCCCGCTTGAGTTGCCTCTACCTTTTCTTTTTTTAGGTTTTAGAATTTTCGGTTTTAAATTTGACAAAATATCCATTACTTTGAAACCTTTCTCAAAGCTAAAATCGTTGCTTTGGCATTATTGATTTTATTAGATGATCCAATAATTTTTGCCACAATATTTTTAATACCAGCTAGCTCTACCACAGCCCGAATAGAACCACCAGCAATAATTGATGTTCCAATTGGAGCTGGTTTCAAAATAATTTTAGCAGAATTAAATTTTAAGGTAACTGGTCTTGGAATAGTGTTATTAACTATTTCCACTTTCACGATTTTCTTTTTGGCACGCGCTTTGGCTTTATCGATTGCCACTGAAACTTCCTTACCTTTTCCCAGCCCAAATCCGACTTTACCGTGCCGATCCCCAATCACCACCAAAGCGCGGAAGCTAATTCTGCGACCGCCTTTCATCGTGCGCGAAACCCGGCTGATTTCAACTACCTTCTCGTCATACTCTGTTTTTTTTTGATTATAATCTGCCATTATATTTTTACTCCATTTTTTCGCATAGTTTCAATTAAAGCTTTTATCCGACCATGATATTTTTGTTTTTTTCGGTCAAAAAAACATTTAGTAATATTCTTTTCCATAGCAATCTGCGCAACTTTTTTGCCAACCAATTCCGCCATTTTTATTTTAGTAATTTTATCTTTAATCTTTTTTGACGAAACATAAACCATAGACGCACCGGTATTCATATCAATAATTTGCCCTTCAATATGTTTTAAACTTCTGTTAATTGTTAATTTAAAATTTCTAGGTTCTTTTTTCATTTTGCTCCTTGCCTGCCACCAATCGCTTTGGCAGCCTTACCGGCTTTTTTGCGAATCTTTTCGCCTTTATAACGTATGCCTTTGCCTTTATATGGATCTGGTTTTTTTATTTGTCTGATCAGCGCGCTAAACTGACCAACTTTCTGTTTATCAATCCCGCTGATAGCTATGGTATTTTTTTCAATTTTAGCTTCTAAACCATCGGGTATTTTCAAAATTATTGGGTGAGAAAAACCAAGTAACATTATTATTTGATTATTCTCCAGTTTGACCGAATAACCAACTCCATGAATTTCTAACACCTTTTTAAAATTGTCTGACACGCCAGTGACACAATTTTGTATTAGTGAGCGAAATAATCCGTGTTGAGCTTTGTAATACGATTTGTCATTTTTGTTTTCAACCATTATACTTTTCCCCTTGATTTTAATATTTAAAAATCTAGGAATTGCTAATTCTGTATTGCCGTATTTACCAGTAAATGCTAACATTTGCCCTTCTTTTACCACTTGGGTTTCTTCTGGAATGCTAATTAATTTATTTCCTATTCGGCTCATTCTACCTCACAAATCAATTCTCCCCCAATATGCTTTTTTTTGGCTTCATAATGAGCCATCAAACCTTCTGGGGTTGTTATTATAATAATTCCGCGTCCATTTTTAGGATAAGGAATTTTGCTGGCATTCACATATACTCTGCGACTTGGTTTTGAAATTTGTTTTACGCTGTGAATCGCTCCGTCTTGCTCGTTATATGCCAACGTGATAGAAATTGATTTTTTATTTTCGTTTAGCTTAAAATCCTCAATATACTTATACTTTTTGAAAACCTTGAGTAAATTCAAAAGTAAGCGAGATTTTTTTATATCAATCTCTATTTTTCGCGAAGCATATCCGTTTCTTAAGTTGTTTAACAAATTTGCGATTGGATCGTTGACCATAATAATATTTTTGTTTATTTATTTTTTCTGTCGGAGAATTTATTATATTAATTATCAAACAAAGCTTACCACGAACTTTTTCTGATGCCAGGAATTTCACCCTTGGTTGCTTTTTCACGAAAACAAATTCGGCACATACCAAAATATCTCATATATGCTCGCGGTCTACCACAAAGTAAACAACGGCTTTTCTGCCTAGAGGTAAATTTTGGTTTTCTTTTTGATTTTGCAATTTGCGATTTTTTCGCCATATGACTTTATTATTTACAATCTATTAAAAAACTGATGATTTAATGATTGAGGTTTAGATAATGTTTGTTCCTTGTTTTTTTGTTGTTGTATTTTTTTGGAATGGCATTCCAATTTTTTGTAAAAAGAATTTCGCCTGGTTGCTGTTTTTTGCCATAATATTTATATTTATTCCTAAATTAAAACTTTGGCTTAAATCCTCAAAAGTGATTTCAGGAAAAACAGCATGATCTTTAATACCCAAAGAAAAATTTCCTTGGCGATCAAACCTTGAATTCAGTCCGCGAAAGTCGCGAATTGACGGCAAAGCAACATTTATAAGACGCGAAAGAAAATCATACATTTTCACACCTCGCAAGGTCACTAAATACGCCACTTTTTCGCCTTGTCGTAATTTAAAGCCGGCAATAGATTTTTTTGCCTTTACCTGAACTGGTTTTTGTCCGGTTAATGTTGCTAATTCCTGTCCGAGTTTTCTTACCATTTCCTTTTCTTGGCGAAATTTACCATAGCCAGAGTTAATCGTAATTTTTTCGATTTTAGGTAATTCAAAATTGTTGCTGATATTAAATTCTACTTTGACCAGCGGATTAATTTTTTCAATTATAAATTTTTTAAAATTACTTATCATTTGGTTTTGGTTTAATGCTTAAATCTGCCTGACATTTTTGGCAAATTCTGGTAACCTTTTTGTTACTTCTTTCAATTTTAATTTTGGTAATTTTTCTGCAACTGGGGCAAACCAGCGCAAGATTGCTCGCATCAATCGGATGACTGATGTCAATAATTCCGCCCTTTGGGTATTTTTTACTAGGCTTGGCGTTTTTCTTTAAAGTGTTAACCCCCTGAACTTCAGCTTTGCGCACAGCTGGGAAAATTTTTATCACTTGACCAATTTTCCCTTTATCTTTGCCAGCTTTAACAAAAACCAAATCACTAATTTTTATTTTGATATTTTTCATTTAAATAATTTCTTTGGCAAGTGAAATGATTTTCTTATAACCTTTGCTTCTTATTTCCCTTGCAACAGGACCAATAATTCTGGTGGCGCGAATGGTGCCTTCGTCAGCGCCTAAAATTACAACCGCATTGTCATCAAAGCGAACCGTGGTACCGTTTTTCCGTTTGATAGGCGCTTTAGTCCGTACAATAATGCCTTTTAAAACTGATTTTTTCTTGATTGGCGACTCGGGAATTACTTCAATGGCGCTGCCTATCACAATGCCAGCGATTCTAGCAGCTTTTTTGGGTCCGCGCCCAAGCACCTTAAAAACTCGGAATTTTTTCACTCCGCTATTGTCTGCTACTATGCAAATTGTTTTATCCATTAACATTATAATACCTTCCAGGTTTTCCGTTTTGATTTTGGCGCGATTGCTTCAATTTCCACCAAATCACCTACTTTATATTCTTTGGTTGAAACAGCCAAAAAATTCTTCACCAAGTTAAATTGCTTAAGATATTTGGGGTGGGTCTTAATTTTCTTAACTTCCACCTTAACTGTTTTTTTGTCAATAACTTTTTTAATTTGACCTTTTTGTCTTTGCTTCATTTGACTCCTTAATAATTCTTTGACTAATTATGGTATTAATTTGCGCGATTTGCTGGCGCAACTCGTTAATTTTGTGTGGCTTAGTAAATTTTTGCAATTGAATTTTAATTCTACTATCGTTTAAATCACTCTTTAAAATATTGAGTTGAGCTACTAATTGCGCTGTGGTTAGTTTTGATTTTTCTAAAAAATGATTTCTTTTTTTCATTTGACTATAAATTTTGTTTTAAAAGGCAATTTGTAATTGGCTAAGCTCATTGCTTCTTTGGCTAGCTCTTTGCTTACGCCGTCCATTTCAAATAATATTCTGCCGGGAGTAATTACTGTCACATAATGATCAACCGCGCCTTTACCCCCGCCCATACCAGTTTCGTTTGGCTGTTTGGTAATCGGCTTATCAGGAAATACCCTAATCCATACCTGACCTTCTCTTTTGATTTTTCTAGTCATAGCGCGTCTAGCTGCTTCAATTTGTCGGGAACTTAGCCATCCACGCCCAGTTGCTTTTAACCCAAAAGATCCGAATTCTAAATTTTGTCCTCGGTTACTTTTACCTTTCATTTTTCCTCTAAAATGTTTTCTGTGTTTTACTTTTCTGGGGATTAGCATATTTTTAATTGTTTTATCTATTTAATCTTAAAATTTGTGTATCTGGTATTATTTTTTATAAATCCAAACTTTAATTCCGACGGTACCGTAAGTTGTTTGACTATGATAAATCGCAAAATCAATATTAGCGCGTAAGGTGGAAGTTGGAACCGGACCATCAATATATTTTTCGCTACGAGAAATTTCAGCTCCGCCCAGCCGCCCAGAAATTTGAATTTTTACGCCAGTAACACCGCTTTGCATCACTTTAGTCATAGCATGCTTAACTGCTCGCTTATAATAAATTCTTTTAGTTAGCTGGTATCCAATGTTTTGCGCTACAAGTTGCGCCACACTATCGGGATTTTTTATTTCCATTACATCAATATCAAGCTTGGATTTCTGCCCAGGCATTGCCAATTTATTAATTAAAAACTTTTTTAAATCCTTTATCCCTTGCCCTTGCCGTCCGATTAAAATTCCTGGTCTGCTGGAATGAATTTCAATTTTGACATCTCTGGCATTTCTTTTAATGATAATTTTTTCGATGGATGCTTGCTCCCCAACCTTGGTATTAACTAATTCTCGGATTTTTATATCTTGAATCAAACTATCTTTAAAATCTGCTTTTGGCTTGTACCATAAGCTTTTCCATTTTTTATTGATTTGCAAGCGGTAGCTGATTGGATTTATTTTTTGACCCATAGAATTCCTTTCGGAATAAATTACAATTACCAAACTACAATAACCAAATAGTTATTATTATTTGATTATTTTAATTGGCTACTTTGCTTGGTTTGATAATTTTGGTTTTTTATCTTTGGCTTTTAATTTAGGAATTTCTTTTGATTTTGCTATTTCAAACTCAATGATGACATGGCTAGCAATTTTTTTAAATGGTGATACGCGACCGCGACTTCGGGGGATGTGGCGCTTCAGCGACGGTCCCATGTCTGCCCTAACCGCCTTAACCACTAAATTTTCGCTATTGATATTTTTTTCTTGAAAATTATTTTTTGCTTCGTAAAACATTTTTTCAAAAATTTTAGCGCCAGCTTTTTGTATCATTGATAATTTTACCAACGCTTTTTCAATACTCAAACCTTTAAGCTCTAAGCCAACAATTTTCATTTTAGCCGGAGATAATTTAATGTATCTTTTTTTAATCAATAATCTTGGATTCATTTTTTTGCTTGATTATTTTTAGCGAATTCTTTGGCTTGGACAGCTTGCTCTTCTTGTTTAGCCATCTTGCCACCATGCCGATGAAATGTCCGCGTAGGCGAAAATTCTCCTAATCTGTGTCCAACCATTTCTTCATTAACATTAACCATAATAAATTTTCTGCCATTGTGAACCTCAAATGATCGTCCTACCATTGCTGGAATAATTTGCGAAGCTCTTGCCCATGTTCGAATAGTTTTTTTGGGATCGCCTACTTGAATTTTTTTCATCAGATGATCCGGCACATACGGTCCTTTTTTGATTGATCTTGACATAATTAATTGTAAATTGATTATTTTTTATTTAGCATTTATATTCAGAAATCTAACATCTGGTTTTAAATTATTTTCTCTTTTTAACGATAAATTTATTTGAAGGTTTTTTCTTTTTTCTGGTTTTGCCACCAATCGCGATTTTGCCCCACGGAGTTTTTGGATATTTAAGTCCGATCGGATTTCTACCCTCGCCACCGCCGTGTGGATGCGCGGCTGGATACATAGCTTTTCCCCTAACCGTTGGACGAATTCCCATCCATCTTTTTCTGCCAGCTTTTCCAATCACAACATTTGAATGCTGAATATTGGAAAGCCGACCGATTGATCCGTAACATTGGCTATGAAATTTTCTGATTTCGCCTGATGGCAATTTAACATTGGTGTAGTCATCTTCCTTTGAAGAAATTGTGGCGTATTGACCAGCGCTTCTAACAATTTTTCCACCACTTCTAGGCTGTATTTCTAGATTATGAATTTGCGTTCCTGAAGGAATGTTTTTTAGTTGCATTCGGTTGCCGATGATAATTTCCGCTTTTTCAGCCACCTCAACTATATCACCAACTTTTAAACCATCAGGCGCCAGAATATATGATTTCTTGCCTTTATTAGTCTGGCTTTCAATCAAAGCGATAAAGGCGCTTCGGTACGGATCATACTCAATTGTTAAAACTTTGTTGGTTTGTTTCCCAAATTGTTTTAAATCAACCAGACGGTAATGTCTTTTTACCCCGCCACCCCTATGACGCACTGAGATATGACCCAAATCATCCCTTCCAGCATGGGTTTTCAATTTGATAGTTAAGCTTTTGTTTGGTTTTTTAGTGGTAAGTGAAGAAAAATCAGCCACTGTTATGGTTCGGCGCGATGGCGTAACTGGTTTATATATTTTTATAGTCATTTGATATCTTTCTTTTTACCAGTCACTTTTTTTGCCTCCACTTCTGGATTGGCGCTTAAATCAGTATCCTCAATTTTAAAATCCTTGATCTGTTGACCTTTTTTCAATGTTACTATAATTTTTTTTATATCAACTCGTTTTCCGAATTTAGAAGTTTGCTTTTTATGTCGCACTCTTTTTTTCTTGCCAATTTTATTGAGGGAACGCACTGACACAGTATTAACATTATACTTTTTTTCAATTTCTTTTTTCAGCTCGGTTTTATTCACTTTCCGTTTGACTATAAAAGTATACTGATTTTTCTTGCCTAAATCAAGGGATTTTTCGCTGATTTGTGGAATTACGTTTATCATTTGATTATTGCGTCAATGGCTTGCTTTGACGCTAAAATTATTTTTGCTTTTGCCATTTCCAGAATGTTGGTATTTTGGCTTTTTCGGTATAAAACTTTAGCCAAATTTTGCGATGCTCTTTTAACTGCCAAAATTTCTTTGTCTGTTAAAATTAATACTTTTTTTTCATCAAGATTGATTTTTTTTAACAATGCGTAAATTTCTTTGGTCTTTGGTTTGAGTTTTGACAAACCAGTCGCGCAGATAACTTGTCCAGCCATAATCATATCTTGAAACAGCTGTTTTTTGGCAAGCTTCATAATTCGCGCATTGATTTTTTTGTAAATTTTAATATTTTTAGGCGCAAATGTAACGCCTCCGCCAACCCAAAGCGGACTTTTGGCGCTACCAGCGCGCGCTTTCCCAGTACCTTTTTGCCTCCATGGTTTTTTATTGCTTCCCACCACTTCGCTACGGCTTTTGGGCGAACTTGATTTTTGCCTGCTATTATGAGCCATTGCTACAAAAATTGTTTTTAAATCAATCTTGGTTTTTGAAAATTGAGAAATCGTAATTGATTCTAATTCTTTTCCGTTGATATTAAATTGTTTGATGATTAGCTTTTTCATTGGTACAACATTACTCTGGTTTTATTGGGTCCGGCAACCGAACCCTTGACCACAATTAAATTTTTTTCAATATCAACATCAATTACTAGTAAGCCTTTGGTAGTATTGCGATGACCGCCCATTTGCCCCGGCATTTTTTTGCCTTTGACAACTCTTTGCGGAAAAGCCGAACCAATCGAGCCTGGCGCGCGATGATGCTGTGAACCGTGCGTTTCTGGTCCGCGAGAAAAACTATGTCGCTTAATTACCCCCTGAAATCCTTTTCCTTTTGAAACAGACATAGCGTTAACTTTTGATCCTTTTTCAAAATCAATTGACAGTGTTTTGCCTGCTTCCAAATTTTCTTGGCTTTGAATCTCTATTATTTTTGAAAATTTTTCTTTAATTGGCTTGATTTGCCCAGCGATAATTTTGTTAATTTTATTCTTTGGAGCATATGCCACCAATGCGCCAGTATTGGTTTTTTTAACAATAGTGGCTTTATCTAATTCTAACACAGTGGCAGATAGCGTTATGCCCTTTTCATTAAAAAATCTTGTCATACCAAGCTTTTTGTAAAAACCAAATTTTTTCATTGTCTTTTTTGGCATATCAGTTTGAATCCGTATTCAAATTTAATAAATTCTGCGGACTTACCCCTGTCAAATTTCGGCAAGGGCAGTATCCCCAGAAAAAAAACATTTAAGCTTAAACCAATTTTTTGATTTTAGGTTTTGGCTTAGTTGGTATTATTGTATTATTGTTTTATTTCAATATCCACGCCTGCCGGAAGATCTAGACTTGTAAGATCGTCAATCGTTTTACTATTCATATCAGTAATATCAATTAGCCGTTTATGCACTCTCATTTCAAATTGTTCAAATGATTCCTTGTGCACATGAGGCGACTTGATGACTGAAATTTTTTTGGTTTCAGTGGGAAGTGGCACTGGTCCATGCGCAATCGCTCCGCTTCGTTCGACGATTTCAATAATTTTTTTTGCTGTCTTATCAATAATTCGTGAATCATAGGAACGAAGTTTCACTCTAATTTTTTGCTTAACCCGCGCCATAAATTTACTTTATAATTTTGGTCACCATACCTGCTCCAACAGTTTTACCACCTTCGCGAATAGCAAAGTGCATCCCATCTTCCATGGCTACTGGCTGTAATAAGTCAATTTTCATATTGACGGTGTCGCCAGGCATTACCATTTCAGTGCCTTCCGGTAAAGTGCAGGAACCGGTAACATCAGTGGTTCGAATATAAAATTGCGGTTTATAACCATTGAAAAATGGTGAGTGTCGTCCACCTTCCTCTTTGGTTAAAACATATATTTCTGCGTCAAATTCCTTATGCGGGGTGATCGAACCGGGCTTGGCTAAAACTTGCCCACGCTCTATTTCTGTTCGTTCGATGCCACGAAGTAAAACACCCACATTGTCGCCAGCTTGACCTTGGCTAAGCTCTTTTCTAAACATTTCAACGCCAGTGACTGTGGCTTTTTTAGTTGGTTTGATACCCACGATTTCCACTTCATCGTTAACCTTGACAATTCCTCTTTCAATTCTGCCAGTGGCAACAGTGCCACGACCTTTAATTGAAAATACATCTTCAATCGGCATAAGTAACGGTTTGTCAATTTCTCTTTTTGGCTCAGGAATATTTTCATCAAGCGCGTCAACTAAATCATAAATCGCTTTTTCTGACTCGGCATCACCCTCTAGAGCCTTAAGCGCTGATCCTTTAATAATGGCTGTTTTATCACCATTATATTCATACTTGGTTAAAAGTTCACGAATTTCCATTTCCACAAGTTCTAAAAGTTCAGGATCTTTAACTTGGTCAACTTTATTGATAAAAACTACCATCTCTGGCACGCCGACTTGGTGAGCAAGCAAAATGTGTTCTCGAGTTTGTGGCATTGGACCATCAGTGGCTGCAACCACTAAAATAGCGCCGTCCATTTGGGCAGCCCCAGTAATCATATTTTTAACATAATCAGCGTGCCCCGGGCAGTCAACATGCGCGTAATGTCGTTTATCTGATTCAAACTCGCAGTGATAAGTCGCGATCGTTATTCCGCGCGCTTTTTCTTCGGGCGCCTTATCAATTTGGTCAACATTGAGAGCTTTGGCTTGCCCCTTTTTTTCTAAACACTTTAGAATTGCCGCAGTGAGCGTTGTTTTTCCGTGATCAACGTGACCGATTGTGCCAACATTAATATGTGGCTTGTTTCTTTCAAATTTTTCTGCCATCTTACCTTCCTCCCTTTGGTCGTCGAACTTATAATTTACTCTTTAATAATTTATAACGCGAACCAAAGCTTTAATATTTATTTATTAATTTTGACCAAAAACTACCAATTTAAAATCCCCTATTCCCCTTTGTCTAACTATATCATTATATAAAATTTTTAACAAGTAGTCAAGTCTAAATCTCTGACACTGTCCAATTATGCCAAACTTGTTGATTGGATTGATCGGTATTGCCTTCAAATGAATAGTGGTCAAAAGTGTCGCTTTCCGCTTCGCTATAAATTGATATTTTCACGCTACTGCCAACATTAAGCGCGCTACCCAAATCCGCCAAAGCAAAACTATAAGCCACTGATTTTTTGCCAATTCCGCTACTATATGTGTGAGCCTGTCCGTTGCCAGTGTTTTGAAATTTCCAATCATCGTCTGTATTGTATGGCGCGGTGTTTGCGCAAATTGCGCTATACCAAGGATTATACCAGATTTGACCGTCAGAATGATAAGCGATATTGATTTGCATATATACGTCAGTGCCACCGCAGGCATTGCTGATGTCAGGATTTTCGTCAGCGCTTATTTTGATATTATATGTTAAAGACTCAATGGTATTACCATCGATCGCTGTGCGAGTAGTTGGAAGCTCGCCGTCCACAGTCCATTTAACATACAATCGTCCGTCTCGCACACCTAAATACAAATTGTCTAAATCAATCGGGCTATAATGATAAACGCCATTGGGTGGCGCGCCTCCGCCCGGCTCAGTAAAATCGCCAGTGGCGTCGTCAAAAACCAAAGTAAGCGCAGATAAAATATCATCCACCGAAGTGGCGCTGTATTGCCCAAAAATGGTTGAGGGAATGGTAGAGGTTTGCCTGTTATTTTGATTATCAGTAGAGTTTGCATTGTTTGAATTGTTGCTTTCGCTACTGCTGGTATTACCACTTGAACCATTGTCGCTACTTGAACTTGTGCTAGCGCTGGGACTTTCGTTTGAGCTACTTGTCGCGCTACTGCCACTATTAGAATTTACGCTTGAATTATTTGAGCTGGTAGCGGTTGGTTTTGCTTGACTAGCTGTGCTCGCTACTACATTAGTATCAACCATTGGTTGCTCTACATTGGCTAATGTTTCACTCGCTTTTTGCATTAAACCAGTGTAATTTTCTGCTAATTTTTTATCATCGTCGCTGATAGCCGACTTTGTGTATTGACCAACCTTTGAATTAAAAGAAAATTTGTTCATTTCAGCGATTTGGATTTTTCTGCCTAGATACTCTGCCTGCACCAAACTTTTAAAAACTATTAGCTCAACCACTTCATTGATTTTGGCGCTTAGGGAAAATTCAGTTCCTAGCGCTGTTGCTTTAATGTCGCTACTTATGACTGAAAAAACCTTGCCGTCTTTTTTTTCAATTTTAAAATATGATTTACCGGAAATTTGGTCGATTGAAATCTCGGCGCTGGTCATTTTTGTGATTTTGATTTGGCTAGTTGAATCCAGCGCCAGCAAATCGCCACCTTCAAACGATAATACCGCGCTTGAATTTTCATCTGTTCGAATTGACGATCCGACTTTAATCTCTTGCTTGTTCTCCGCGCTATTCCACGCCGGTTCGCCTGCTAAATTTACTTCCACTTTTCCTTGTAATATAACTAAATTTGCTTTCAGATCCGTGGCTTGTTTTTCTGATAAAGTGGAAACGATTTTATTCTCCGCTTCGCGAGGTTGTTTGCTTTTAAAAACAAAATACAAAACCAGCGCTACGATGGCTAGCGCGATAACCAAAATTATCGCCACTAGCTTTTTATTATTTTTTATATTGTCCAGCAAATTGATAACTTTTTGATTAATTTTACCTTCCAATATAATTATAACATTAAAGCACATTATAGCGCAAAAATTTAAACAAAAGATTAAAATTGTTATTCGCTTATTCGCGCGAATTAGGGATATAATAAATTTAGAAAAGCCCAGAGTACCAGAGTATTTGAGAAGCGTCCCCTTTCTTTTTGTTTGTTTAATTTTTTGTTTCGGTGTAAATGAAATTCGCCCAGCCCAATAAGAGACTTGACTAGCGCTTGATATTATCATAAAATCAGGATAGTATAATTATGCAACTTGACAATCCAAGGAGGAATACAAATGGGAAACAGCATTTCTACTGGCTGGCGAATCCTTCCGTTTCGCCATACTGATGTATCACCAAACTTATCGCAAAATCTTTCAGCCCTTGATTTGAAACACTACAAGCATCAAAATGGCGCTACTGAAAGCGAAATCGAAAGGTTTATTACTTGGCATTTACCTACGACTATACATACTAGCTTAACTATGCCAATATGCCAAAGCGAGCTACCCACTATTAACTTTTGGTTAAACTGGAAAATACAAAATACTGACCTTCCCGATGTTGCGCTAATTGTGTCATACAGGCAAGAACTTCAAACATTGAAAAAAATTATTAATAGTCATAGTGGTCAAATGTTTGGTCTGAAGCATTTGAAAGGATTAAACAGGATGCCAAGGAGAAAAAATTAACCTATAAAGAATACATTCAGGTTGATTTCAACGTTTTGTACGCACCCAAAGATTTACCAACAGCAATGCGCTCTAAGGCTTTGGAAAGGCTGGTATGGATGCATTGTTTAGCCAGTTATAATTGTGGCGATTTTCCCCCATCAAACTCTAAAAAATTTGATGTAATATTAAATCCGTCAGGCAATAGAATTCTCGGTATTTATGTGAGTCCTATGGTAGTAACCAAATATATGGGGGATTATGCGTTCGCAGATGAGGATTGTGTTGCCCGTTGGTACCAAGGCAATAAATCGATCTTGCTGTGTCATTACGAAAAAATGAATGACAAACAAGCTCGTGCTTTAGATTGTATTAACGAATGGACAAGATTCCAGGAACAAAAACAAAAACATATGAAAGAAGTTGCTGAATTCCGAAAAACACAACAATCTAGAATGCGTAAATCTACCGAACAGCAAATAGACGAAGCGTTTGATTTATAATTATAAATGTTGGTTGCCAAACCAACAATAGAAAACAACCTATATCCGCGCCGGTAGCGCGGATTTTTAATTAGTCACTTTTTGGTCTAATTTTATAGCGAGAGAGAACGATAGGCGATTCTATTTGCTTTTGCCTTCAATAATGTTTTGAGTAATATTTTTTGGCACAGGCGCGTAATGGTCAAATTCCATTGAATAATTTCCGCGACCCTGAGTCATTGAACGAAGGGAAGTTGAATAGCCAAACATTTCCGCCAGTGGCACTTTAGCGTCAATCGCTTTAACTGGACCGCGCTCGGAAGTTTCCTCAATCTGCCCGCGTTTGGATGACAAATCACCCATCACATCGCCAAAATAATTGTCTGGTGTGGTGGCTTCAATTTTCATAATCGGCTCAAGGAGTATCGGCGAAGCCTTTTTCACCGCTTCCTGCACTGCCATTGATCCAGCGATTTGAAACGCCAGCTCTGACGAATCAACATCGTGATACGATCCGTCGTATAGCTCAACACGCACATCAACCAGCGGATAACCAGCAATTACCCCTTTTTGCAGAGCTTCCTTTACCCCTTTTTGCACTGCTGGAATAAATTCCTGAGGAATAATACCGCCCTTAATCGCGTTGACAAATTCAAAACCAGCTCCTCGCACTAGCGGTTCAATTTTAAGTAAAACATGCCCATATTGCCCGTGACCGCCAGTTTGACGAATATATTTTCCTTCGGCTTGCGAGTGGCTTTCAATAGTTTCTTTATAAGCAACTTGCGGGGCTGAAACATTGGCTTCCACATGGAATTCTCTTTTCATTCGGTCAACCAAAATTTCAAGATGAAGCTCGCCCATGCCAGCAATAATAGTTTGGTTGGTTTCGTGATTGGTTGAAATTTGAAAAGTTGGATCTTCTTGCGCCAATTTTTGAAGCGCCACGCCCATTTTTTCTTGATCTGGTTTGGTCTTTGGCTCAATCGCCACCGAGATAACTGGATCCGGAAAATTAATTGTTTCTAAAATTACTGGTTTTTCCATTGAACAAAGCGTATCGCCAGTGGTAGTATCTTTGAGTCCCACTGCCGCGCCGATTTCGCCAACTGAAATTTCTTTGATTTCTTCTCGGTGGTTAGCGTGCATCAGCACAATTCTGCCCAGCCGTTCTTTTTTATTCTTGCTGGCATTAAACACATACGAACCAGCTGACACCTTGCCGGCATAAACTCTAAAAAAAGTTAGCGTGCCCACAAATGGGTCAGTAGCAATTTTAAAAGCGAGCGCGGTGAATGGTTCTGACTCGTCTGCTTTTCTGATTATTTCCACCCCTTCATCTTTGGGATCCATACCAATCACTTGCGGAACATCAAGTGGTGACGGTAACAAATCAACAATATAATCCAGAATTTTAGTCACAGAAACCGACCGTCCATCTGCCACAAAAACTGGAAAAAAAACGCCAGACAAGGTCGCTTTTCGCAGGGCTAAAATAATTTCCGCAGTATTAAGCTCCTTGCCATCAAGATATTTTTCCATTAAACTATCATCAAACTCAACCACTTTTTCAATCAGTTCCAGCCTTGCCTGCCCAGCTTTTTTTTTGAGATTTTCTGGAATTTCTATTTCCTGTAATGTATTTTCTAGCGAGGCAGGGTCAGCGTCAGAATAAATATACGCTTTATTTTTTACCAAATCGACAATTCCTTTATGTTCGTTAGACTCGCCAATCGGCAAAAAAATTGCGTATGAATTAGGATTTAGTCGCTCGCGAATTGAATTATAGCTCATATTAAAATCACCGCCGAGCGCGTTAATTTTATTGATAAAACACATTCGGGGCACATTATATTTATCAGCTTGTCGCCAAACGGTTTCGGACTGTGGCTCTACTCCCATTTTCCCGTCAAAAATTACTACTGCGCCGTCAAGCACACGGAGCGACCGTTCAACTTCTGCGGTAAAATCAACATGCCCGGGCGTGTCAATAATATTAATGCGATGTAGCTCGGGATTTTCGTCTGACTTCCAAAAGCAGGTAGTGGCAGCTGAGGTAATGGTAATTCCGCGCTCTCGCTCTTGGTCCATCCAGTCCATTACCGCCAGCCCTTCATGCACTTCACCTATTTTGTGCGTCTTTCCAGTGAAAAACAAAATACGCTCGGTGACTGTTGTCTTCCCAGCGTCGATATGGGCAATAATACCGATATTTCTGATTTTATCTAAATTGATTTTGTCTGGCATAAAATTATCTCAAAATATAAAACTCAAATTGCCTCGTAGGCAATCGCCGCAGAGGCGAAACGATAATCCGAAAATCTAAATATCTGTGGAATTTGCGCAATCCCTGCCCGTCCGACAGGGGGTGTGTATCTGGGTAAAATCAAAATCGCGCGAAATGGGCAAACGCTTTGTTGGCTTGCGCCATTTTGTGCATATTATCGCGCTTGGCGATAACCGCGCCAGTTTCATTGCGAACATTTAAAATTTCTTCGCACAAAAATTCATCGTATGTTTTACCCTGTTTTTCCCGCGCCGCGTTAATTATCCAGCGGAGAGCAAGTATAACTTTTCTTGCGTCAGTCACTTCCATCGGCACTTGATAAGTTGCGCCCCCCACTCGTTTACTTTTAACTTCCATGAGTGGAGCCGCTTTTTTAATCGCGTCTTGCAAAACATCCAAACCGTTTAGCTTGGTTTCTTTTTCTATTTTGTCCATTGCTTTGTAAACCAAATTTTTAGCTATTTCCTTTTTCCCGCCAATCATAATATAATTGATCAATTTAGAAATAAGCAATGAATTGTATCTTGCGTCAGGCGTTAAAATTCTTTTTTTGAATCTAGGTTTTCTCATAGTTTATTTTTCTTAACTCTTTTAGCGCCGTATTTACTTCTGCCTTGCATTCTGTTTTCAACTCCATACGTGTCGTATTTCCCTCGCACAATATGATACCGAACACCCGGCAAATCTTTAACTCTGCCACCGCGAATAATTACCACTGAATGTTCCTGCAAATTATGACCAATGCCTGGAATATACGCTGTCACTTCTTGCCCAGAAGTTAAGCGAACTCTAGCAATTTTACGGAGGGCTGAGTTTGGTTTTTTAGGAGTGGTAGTAGTCACTTTGGTGCATACTCCGCGCATAAATGGTCGTCCTTTAGGAAAATCAATGGCGCGATTTTTTTTGAAATTAAAACCCTTGCGTAGCGCGGTAGTTTTAACTCGCTTCACTTTGCTTCCTCTTCCTTTTCTCACTAATTGATTAATTGTAGGCATAAATTCGCTTCGCTCAAATTGAAATCTCAATCCGCCAATTGGCGAATAAATCTCAAATTTTTATTTAAATTTGTTTGTTGTTTGTGTTTTATTATTTGTTATTTTGCGCTACGGTAGCCAGTTCCAGCTGGAATCAGCCGTCCAATTATAACATTTTCTTTAAGTCCACTCAAGTTATCAACCGCGCCGCGAATCGCCGCAGTCATCAAAGTGTGAGTGGTTTCTTGAAACGAAGCAGCTGACAAAAAACTATATGTTTTGAGCGCCACTCTGGTAATTCCCATTAAAATTGGCGTGGTAATTAATTTCAAATTTTTATTTTTGGAATCTGCTATTATCTCGTCGTAATCCTTGATATCTAAAACTTGTCCGGGAATAAATTCCAAACTTGACGAACTTTCTATTAAAACTTTTGAAAACATTTGCTTGATAATAATCTCAATGTGTTTGTCGTTAATTGCTTGCCCTTGCTGAGCATAAATTTTTTGAATTTCTAAAATTATATAGCGAATCGTTTTTTCTACACCGCGATATTTTAACGATATTTCCAAATCAATATGATCGTCAGTGATAAAATCGCCAACCTCAACTTTTTGCCCGTCTTTAACAGTCAGTTGGGCATTAAGTGGCGCGTAGAATTCAGCAAATTTCAGTTCTTCTGATTCAATAATGATCTTGTCTTTTAAAATCTTGACTTTGCCGGCAAGCGTGGCGCGAATCGGTTTTTTATCATCGCATATGGCAAGATTTTGTTTTTTTGAAACCACTTGCCCGGTTTTCACAATCGTTTTATAGCCTTCGGTGGTGTATGTTTCAGTTTTCTTTTCGCTACTGGTCAAGTGAATGGTATAGCTCTCGGACTTTTCGTGAATTTGAATAACGCCTGAAAACGGCGCCAGGAGCGCGGGTCGTTTGGGTTTTCTAGTTTCAAAAACTTCCTCCACACGCGGAAGACCGGAAGTAATGTCCTCGCCTTGCACCCCGCCCATATGAAAGGTTTTCATCGTGAGCTGAGTTCCTGGCTCGCCAATCGCTTGCGCCGCGGTAATCCCCACCGCCTCGCCAAACTCAACCTCTTTGGTAGTTGCCATATCCATTCCATAGCATTTTTTACAAATACCCCATTTGGCTTTGCAGTAAATTGGTGTGCGAACTTTAATTTCCTCAATACCCGAATTCTCTATTTCTTTAGCTTGAGTTTTTGAAATTAAACTATTTTTTTTGACAATGACTTTACCAGTTTTTAGATCTAAAATTTGCGCGAAAGAAACGCGACCGAGCAGTCTTTGCGTCATTTCAGCGCCTACATCTTCGTTATCGCTTGTATAAACTGTAATATATTTTTTAGTCCCACAATCATCTTCTGAAACAATAATATCCTGCGCAACATCAACCAGCCGTCGCGTCAAATAGCCAGCGTCTGATGTTCTAAGCGAAGTGTCGGATTTTCCTTTTCTGGCACCATGGGTGGAAATAAAGTATTCATAAACATCCAAGCCTTCCTTAAAGCTGTGCTTAATCGGCATAGTGATAATTTCGCCAGTAGGTGAGACAACTAGCCCTTTCATACCGCTCATTTGGATAACCTGAGCAAACGAACCGCGCGAACCCGACTCAATCATTTCATAAACCGGGCTGGTTTTGTCAAAACCAGCAATCATTTTTTTCTCAATGTCGGATTTGGCTTGCGACCAAATATCTATTTTTTTAAAAGTCAATTCCTCCTCGGTGATTAGTCCATTTTGGAATTGATTTTCAATAGTAATAATTTGTTTATCAGCTTCCCTGATTATTTGCGGTTTTTCTTTTGGCGCGTGCAAATCGTCCATTGAGATTGTCAATCCTGATTTGCCCGCCCAATAAAATCCCAAATTTTTCAAATTATCAACTAATTCCACGCATTTTTCTTTACCCAATTGTTCATATGTGTCAGTCACTAATTTTTTGAGTTTTCCGCTATCCATTGTCTTGTTAATAAAACGCATTTCCCGGGGAATTTCATTGTTAAACAAAATCCGTCCCACGCAAGTTTCTAAATTCTGACCCGGTTTGATTCTTACTTTGATTTTTTGTTTAACATCAATATGCCCGAGTTGATAAGCTAAAATCGCTTCGTTTTTGCCAGCAAACATTTTTAAATTTTTGTTATTCGTTTCGTCAAATTTGGTAATGTAAAAAATTCCGTAGACAATATCATAGCGTGGGTGAACTACCGGCTCGGCTGATGCTGGTTTCAAAAGATTATTCACCGATGCCATAATACCCCTGGCTTCAGCTTTGGCTGAATCTGATAAAGGCAAATGAACCGCCATTTGATCACCGTCAAAGTCGGCGTTGTAAGCGTAACAAACTAACGGATGAACTTGAATGGCTTTTCCTTCTACTAAAAGTGGCTGAAAAGCTTGGATACCAAGTCGATGAAGTGTGGGCGCGCGGTTTAGTAGAACATGCGATTTAATAGTGATCCGCTCCAAAATCTCCCACACTTCTGGTGGCGCTTTTTCTATCATTCTGGACGCGTTTTTTATATTATGAACATGACCTTCCTCGATGAGCTTACTCATCACAAATGGTTTATAAAGTTCCAAAGCAATTTTTTTCGGAATTCCGCATTGACCGAGTTTTAATTCTGGTCCAACAACAATTACGCTACGACCTGAATAATCAACTCTTTTTCCCAAAAGATTTTGCCGAAATCGTCCTTGCTTGCCTTTAAGCATATCAGACAACGAGCGTAATTTTCGATTGCCAGCGCCGGTTGTTTGGGGGGTTTTTCCGCGACGGGAGTTGTTGTCAATCAAGGCGTCAACCGCTTCCTGCAACATCCGCCGTTCATTACGGGTGATTACTTCCGGCGCGCCAGTTAATAATAATTTTCTCAATCGATTGTTTCGGTTGATAACTCTACGGTACAAATCATTCAAATCAGAGGCGGCAAATCGTCCGCCGTCTAGCTGGACCATTGGTCTAAGGTCTGGCGGCATCACTGGCAATTTAGTTAAAATTAAATGATCGGGCTTTATTCCAGCTGCGAATAAATCCTTCAAAATTTTTAGTCGGCGAAGAACTTTTTTCTGGCTTGAGACAGGCACTTTTTCAATCGTGCTTTCTATTTTTTTAATTTCTTCTTCCAAGTTGATATTTTGAAGCAATTT
>PFTZ01000054.1:398-2290 GCA_002789815.1 Candidatus Berkelbacteria bacterium CG_4_9_14_3_um_filter_39_23 | reverse complement strand
TTTGTGAAAAAATAATATGGCAGAAATAATTCAACAACTATGGATATCGGGAGCAGGTCTTTTACAAAATATTGAAAATTTTTTCGGTCAATTTTTGCAGAACCTTGACCCGTCTTTATTCCAAAATGTCATTATTGGAATTTTAATGGTGCTTATTTTTATTGGGGAACAAATTTTTTCTGAGGTAAAAACACAAGAAAAGAGAGGCGAATTTTCAAAGATGGTTATTTTTTATGAAATTCTCAATATCACAAGCACTGCCGTTTTAGCTATATTGTCAATCTTTGTGATTTCCTTTTTTAAGGATTCAATTGATAGTCAACAAATTCATAGTGTTGAGTTAAAAGCGAAACTAATAATTTCTATTCTTACCGCTATTGTAGCGTTCATTCTAATCAAACCAATTTTTAAATTTCAGATATTTTTTCGGGGAAAGAGGCATAAATTCGAAATAGATTTTTTAAAAAGTCTTAATTTCTCAAAAATATTTAAGTTTAGAAACCAGGCAAAAGCAGAGAAAATGGTCAGGGCGTGGAATTCATTTTGGTCTGAAAAGTCAGAATTTAACGAAAGAGATTTTACTAACCTTTTTATATCTCATATTGATGACGCTATAAATTATGAAAAATTTGAGCTTGCAGTTCAGCTCGCACAAACTTACGTCTTTAACATCGAAAAGCGAGATCGTTTTTCTGCGGGTTATGATATTTTACCGAAAGTGTTTAAGTGGAATGAAATTTTTTGGAATAAGCAACAACTTTGGCTAAAAGATTACGATACAGAAAAGAAAATACAAAACTTTTTTTCACAAAAGCATTTTCCAACATTTAGGGCTTGGGCTTTAAAACTGCATAAAAAAATAAACTCAAAGAGAGAGCGTTTTTGGAATTGGCATTATTTTGGTGGAGAATTTTTTCAAGCAATAATCAAAGCATTGCTTAAGGATGGACACGGACCATATCAGCTCTTTTCCTCATTCAAAAAACATATCGAGGAAAGTTTGGAAAAATTAAATAAAATTAAAGACGAAGAGGAAAGGAAAAAATACGACCATTACATTACCAGACTTTTTGCGAGTTTTTGTCCAACTTTTTTTAATGAAATTGATAGCGCGCCGTCAAATTATAGTATCTGGGAGCATGATTTTCCTAAAGAATGGAAAATATCTATGGCAAATACAAAAAGTGGTATTCCTGGCGTTATCTTACATGAGTTTTTGCAATGGTCACGAGATAGAATATTTAAAAGTGATAAAAAGGTTGATTTTGATAAGGATTTAACAGAAGTTATAAACGGTATCTTTCCAAATGTGCACTCATCGTTGTTTACATCATTTTTAATGTTATTTTTCTCGGCGGAAGTGAAATATGCGATAGAGAAAGAGCCGAATTTTTATATTTTGGGTACAAGTGTGTCATGGACTGGATCTGCTGAGGAAAGCGAAGTAGATAGAGACAAGAGACTTGCTAAGATGATGAATGCAAAAGCTGAATCCCAAAAAGAAGAAACTATTAAAATCATTTTTAATTTTTTCTCTCACTATTGGGACAAGTTAAAAATAACCTTGGACAATAACAACAAAGACACCTGGGAAAATGCTGATAATAAAAAGCGAGAATCAATGTTGAAAATAGCGCGGAAAGAAAAGTTGGAAAAAATAAAAGTGGAAATTGAAAGCGACGAGATTAAAGAAATTTGCAAGGAATCAGAACGTAAAGAATTATACAGAAAAGATTTTTTGGAGTTGGTTGAACTATTACTTTTAGAAATAGAAAAATAAATGGCGGCACGCCAGCTTCGCTGGCACGAAATTCGGCGGCGGCGGAAAAGCGAGGGCGGGCAAAAATTCCTGGTGGACACTCACTCTCCAACCCCCTTCCTTTTTGCCCGCC
>PFTZ01000054.1:0-352 GCA_002789815.1 Candidatus Berkelbacteria bacterium CG_4_9_14_3_um_filter_39_23 | reverse complement strand
CAGCGTTCGGATTTTCGCTAAAAAAAGTTCGGATTTCGTTCAGCGTTCGGAGCTAAGAAACTAGATACGAACTCATTTTTTGAACCCTCTCATCTTCAAAAAATGAGTTCGTATCTAGTTTCTTGGCTCCCGAATTAAAACCATCGCAAACCCCGAAGGAGAACAAGTTCCCTACGGGGCATGCTTTTGAAATTATTTTGCCAAATCTGATACACAAATCCAAGAAGCGAAATCTGAAATGATACGCCCCGCCACTATTTTTCTGGGGCAAAGGAGGCGGGGCGACGGACTCGCCCGCGCGGAGGAGGGGTCTGGGGAGGAATCCGCGCGGGCTTCGGCTTTCTTTTTTGAA
>PFTZ01000009.1 GCA_002789815.1 Candidatus Berkelbacteria bacterium CG_4_9_14_3_um_filter_39_23 | reverse complement strand
GCGACGCGGCAATCTTGCTAAGTCATTGAGTGACGGGAGGGAGGGATTGCCACGCCTGCTGTCTCGCAATGACGGAAAGCCGGCTGGCTCGCAAGGACGGACGAAAGATGGCTCACAAGAACACGGGGGAAGGATTGCCACGCCGGCTAGCTCGCAAGGACGGACGAAAGATAGCTCGCAAGGACACGAGGGGAGAGATTGCTTCGCCGACTGGCTCGCAATGACGAAAAGATTATCGTCATTGCGAGGAGCAAGGCATCAGCCGAGCGACGAAGCAATCTCTCCACTTTGTCATTCCGACCCCCTTCGTCATTCCCGTGAAAACGGGAATCTAATCATTGTTTTGAGATATATTTATGCTTTCTTGATTATCTGTAAAAACTCTTTAGCCGACAGCGAAGCATTGCCAACTAACGCTCCGCTGATATGTTCGCAGATAGTGAATTCGCGAATATTTTTCGCATTAACCGATCCGCCATAAATTATTTTTGTGTTAAAATTAAGCGCCAATGTATGCGCCACTTTTTCCACGTAATCGCCAGTAGCTGGCTGGGCGCTTGGATTTGATGAAATCGCCCACACCGGCTCGTATGCAATAACTGATGACGCTATCTGCTTTTGACTTATACCTTTGAAAATTTTGACGACGGTTTGCAGGACTAGCTGGAGGCTATTTTTATTTTTAAACTTTTCACCTACGCAGACAATCGGCGTAATTTTATTTTTCAGTAATAATTTAATTTTCTGATTAGTATCCTCAGGCTTTTCAAAAAAATGAGTTACCCGTTCGCTGTGTCCCACAATCGCGTATTCCACTATGTTTTTTAGCATAGACGCGCTCACTTCGCCAGTGTAAGCGCCTTTTTCAAACTGTGAAACATTTTGCGCGCCGACTGATAAATGCCTGATGGGATGGTTTTGGTTTTTTTCTGCGAGAATTGTAAGCCATAGAAAAGGTGGACAAATTACAACTTTGACATCATCGATTGGCTCGAGTCCGATTTTAATCGCTTCAAAAGCAACGATAGCGTCCGCTAGGGTAGTATTCATTTTCCAATTAGCTACAATGAGTGGATGCGATTGCATAATTTAATTCTAGCTCAAAAATCAAAAAAGAGCAAAGTGGAAAGATGGCTTTGCTCGTAAAATTCTTTAGTCATCAATAAAAAACCATCCTAAAAACTTAATAAATTGGTCTTTTTGGTCTTTGCCAAAATTAAACAAGATTGCCTTTTGCGATCACTGGATTTACAGAATCTTTCTGTGAAAATTATTGGCTGATGGGAGCTCCTGTATTGTCTGCTGGCGCCTCTGGCGCTTCGGCTGGAGTTGCCGGGATTGCGTCTGCTGGCGCCTCTGGCGCTTCGGCTGGAGTTACCGGGATTGCGTCTGCTGGCACTGTGGGCTCGGTTGGCACTAAAGTTTCTGCTGGCATAGCGTTAGTGTCCGTGTCTGGAGTTGGCGTAGGGGCTGGATTTTCTGGATTTTGCGGTGGGATAGTTGGCATTTCTGCTGGAGTCTCTGGCGCTAGCATTGACGCATCTGCTGACTCAGCTGGCATAGTGGCTGGATCGGCAGTAGCTGGCGCTGGCTCTGCCATAGGCTCTGCTGGTATAACTGGATCAACTGGTGTTGGTTCGGTTGCCGAAGTTGGATCCATTGGGGCTGGCGCTACTGAATCCATTGCTGGATCAGGCGCTGGAATTGATGCCGGCATTGCCGGATCAGTCGGGCTTCCTGCTTGAGTGGTAACTTGATCGTCCATTGTAAATCCTTTCTTAGTTAACTTAGTTAATTTATTTTTTTAATTAAATCACACATTGATTTTTTTAGCAAATTCTTGCCAAGTTATCAACTCTATTTTTCCGCTTTTTCTGTGTTTAATCTCAAATTTATCGCCAGTCTTTTGACTTTTGACTATTCGGTATGGAATTCCGAGTAAATCAGCGTCAGCGAATTTCTCGCCAGCGCTTATATCCCCATCATCATATAAAACTTTTTGTTCTATATTTTCTGGTATATCTAATTTTTCTTTGGTCAAATTTATCACATAAGCTTTATACGGCGCGGTTTCCAAATTCCAAACTAAACCGCTTTCATCGGAATTTATTTCCGCAATAGTTGCCATTGCTCGACCAGTGCCAATGCCATAACTTGCCATTATTACTAATCGTTCTTTACCGTCTTTATCTTTGAAAAATAGATTTTGCGCCTTGGAGAATTTGGTCCCCAACTTGAATATATTGCCAACCTCAATGGATCTTTTTGGCTCCAGCTTTCCCCCGCATCCATCGCAAAGCACTTCGATTTCGTCAGCGTCAACCCCGACAATTTCTTTGTTTTTAGCAATCTGGCATTTAACGCAATAATAAATAGTATCCTCCCCATTTTCAGTGATAGCTTGAAATTCATGGGAGGGTTCTTGGGAAAACGAACCGCCCGAAGCAGTAGTATAAATCGCGTCAATCCCTAGGCGAGTAAATATTTTCCGATACGCGCCAGCCACCATTTGATAATAACGATCCAAACACTCATTATCTGAATGAAAGCTGTATAAATCCTTCATTTCAAATTCCCGACCGCGCAGTAGCCCCGAACGCGCTCGCGGTTCGTTGCGGAATTTATCTTGTATTTGAAAAATACCTTTCGGCATATCTTTGTATGAATTGATATATTCCTTGGCGATTTTTGCCACTACTTCTTCGTGCGTGGTCGCGAGTCCCAGCTCCTTCCCGCGCGAATCTTTGAATTGGTACATTATATCTTTTAGCTCGTCCCAGCGACCGCTTGCTTCCCAAGTCGCTTTATCCTGAAGTTCATTAAGATATACTTCCTCGGCGCCGATGGCACCCAACTCCTCGCGAATGACCCGCCTGATATTTTGCAAAACTAAAAATCCCAATGGCAAATACGAATATACGCCCGCCATATTTTTATAGAGAAAACCAGCGCGCGTGAGTAGCTTGGCGTTGACAAGTTGCTCATCAGCCGGATCTTGCTTTCTTGTTTTGGCAAATAGGTTTGAAACTAGCATAACATATTTAAAATTTTAATTTGTCAATTTCTACCTTGCCAAACCATCGTATCACATTTAACGCGTATTTCAATTTTTCAAAATCAATCTTATTACATCGCGATAGGTAATAGCAAGAAGCAAAATAATCAAAACTCCAAAACCAATGGTATGAATGATATTTTCAATTTTTTCTTTGATGATGCGACGCCGGAAAATGCCTTCAATGGCTAAAAATACCACTCGCCCGCCGTCTAGGGCGGGAAATGGCAGGATGTTGAAAATCGCCAAATTGATGGAAATTAAAGCTGTTAATTGGATCACAAACGAAAATCCCATTTTCACGGCTTGGGCGGTTATTACATACATTCCCACCGGTCCAGATCCTTCGCTGGATAATTCTCCTTGCGCAAAAAGTGTTTTAAAAAACCCGCCGATAAATTTGAAAATTATGCCGGTGGTAGCTATAGTTTCGCGCTCGCCGTGATAAAGCGCCGGGAAAAATCCCAGATGCACTTTGGCGCTTTCTACTATCGCAACGCCAAGCGGAGCGTCGCCAACGCCAAGTATTAATCTATACTCCGACACAACTTTATTTTCCAAGGACCGCGCCTTGATGATCACTTCCCTGCCTTGATACTGGGTGGTGAAATCCTGCAAATCTTGGGCTGTCTGAAATTCCACCGCCTCTCCGTCAGCCACACCTTGCTCCAGAATCATCGCGCTTTTAATGCCAACTTTTTGGGCAGGCGCGTCCGCCAACGTCTCGGCTACAATTATCATTGGCTCTTGTCGTCCGCCTAAATCTTTGGCGTCAGACACCAATGGCGTCATACCAACCATAAAACCAATTGAGATAAGCAACCAAGCAAAAATAAGGTTCATCGACACTCCGGCGATTGACACAAGTAGTCGCGCGCTCACGGATTTTTTATTAAAACTACTAGGATCGTCACTTTGCTTTTCTTCGCCGAGTAGTTTAACATAACCGCCCAATGGCAACGCATTAATAGAATATGTGGTATCGCCTTTTTTCTTTTTAATAAGACGGGGTGGAAAACCGAAAGCAAATTCTAAAACTTTTATCCCTACTGCTTTGGCTACTAAAAAATGACCTAGTTCGTGAAAAAAAACTAGCAGTCCAAGAATTAAGATAAAAACGAAAATTGTAAGGAATAACATAAAAAATTTCTAATTACTAATTCATAATTACTAATACCACGACTTATCCGCCTATTTCTGTTTCTTTGCTTTTTGATATTTCGTCAATTTCAGAGTTAAATTCGTGAATGGTTTTGTCTAAAATTTCTTTGCCGCGGTATAGGTCGTCCTCGCTGAGCTCTTTATTTTTCACTTTGGCTTGGATTTCTTTAAGCGCTTCTTCGCGCGCCTGCCGTAAAATTACTTTAGCTTCCTCAGACTGTTGCTTTAATAATCTAACCAGTTGCTCGCGCCGCTCGCCAGTCAGTGGCGGAATAGTGATTCTGATATTTACGCCGTCGTTGGTTGGGCTGCCACCCAAATCAACATTTCTCAGCGCTATTTCAATTGAGCTCAAAGAATTTTTGTCCCAAGGTGTAATTTGGATTAAATTCGCTTGCGGAATGGTAATGGACGCCAGTTGCCGAAGAGGCATTTTAGAGCCATATTGCTCAACCAATACACTCTCAACCGAAGCGCTGGACGCGCGCGAGGTGCGAAGTTTTTGCATCTCTTCTCGAAACTCCACCACCACTTTCTCCATTTTTTCCTGCAATTTTTTGATAATTTGATCTAACATAATGCTCCTTTTTAATTTTTCGCAAATACCCAGATATTGCAGATTAAACAGATTAAAAATAAATAATCATGTTTGGGGTTTCTATCTGTGAAGTTTGCGCTATCTGCGTATCTGCGTAGGATTGACCATCGTCCCGATTTTACTTCCCTTCACTACTTTTAGAATACTCCCCTTTTTAAATAAATTAAAGACCTGAATCGGTAATTTATTATCTCGGCACAACGCAAGCGCTGGCGCGTCCATCACGCCATAGCCCTTTTCAATCGCTTGTTGGACACTAAGCGTTGAAAATTTTTTCGCGTTTTTGTCAAGCGCTGGATCTTTATCATAAACTCCGTCAACATTGGTAGCTTTGAGCAAAACATCAGCATGAAGCTCGAGACTGCGAAGCGCGGCAGCTGAATCAGTGGAAAAATATGGGTGCCCAGTTCCGCCGGCTAAAATCACGATCCGACCTCTTTTAAGGTGGCGAAGCGCCCGCAGGCGAATATACGGCTCAGCCACTGCCCTAACTTCAAACGCAGTCATCACCCGCGATTCAACTTTGATTTTTGAAAACGCGTCTTGAAGCGCGAGGGCGTTCATCACAGTCGCGATCATCCCCATATAATCAGCGGTGGCTCGGTCCATGCCAAACTGAGACGCGCTTCGCCCGCGAAAAAGATTGCCCGCGCCATTAACAATAATAATCTGGCTACCGGTCGCAGCCGCGTTTTTTACCTCGGTTGCGATTTTAAGCGTGGCGTCAAAATCAATTCCTGACTCGCGCTTGCCAAGAAATGCTTCGCCAGAAATTTTGAGCAGAACTCGTTTGTATTTCATAAATTTGATTGTAGCAGATAGACAGAAAAATTCAAAATTCCCGCCTCAAGTAGCGTAAAATCTAACTATGACGAGACGAGTTGGGTTAAATGGTTTGGCTACTTGACAAGCAGAGAGAGAACAAAAATAGGCAGAATAAAGTATTTAAAACTTTTAATAATCTAAGGCGAAATCGCCTGATCAAAGTCGATCAGATAAATCCTTGGTTTTTTAGAAAAAACAGGATTTCCCCGTTTTCTTTCAAATCTGAGACAGAAATTAGCATCATGAGCATGACCATGGATGATATGCATTTCATCCAATACTTTCAATATCCTGTCTCGGTCTTGCTCTAATTCACTGATAAAATTATCAGGAATGTTTTCATCAGTGATGATTTCATGTGAAATTTTCTTCCAATCAGCCAGATTTAAGTCCAATACTCCGGTATAGACATCAACCAATCCTGTTCGACGGTTTAATCTGAAGGAAAAAATTGGTTCTATGGGCACATAATCAAAGCCATTGTTATGCCAGAGTTGATGATCATCGTAGAGTTTTTTCCAGGTTAAAAATGCCTCGAGAGTTAATTGCCGAACAATAGCTTTACCTTCAAGTTCTCCTCCGAGCAAGGTGGTTTCAGATCCGGTCTTGGTGAATTTTGCTCTTTGAAATCTCCCTGGAGTCATGTTTGACCCTTTATACAAAGGAGGTTCTATCACTAAACTTGTTAAGCCTTTTTCTTTAAGAACCTTAACTAGTTCGGCTTGTTCATTGTTAGGCGTCCGCCAAATCATATCAACGCAGGCGCGCAGGACGGCTGGATCAGAATTATCCAGTCCTTGCCGGATTAGTCCGGCTTTTTCATTGTCAGGCTCCCACTTAATCATATCGGCGCAGGCGCGCTGAACGGCTGGATCAGGATTATCCAATCCTCGCTGGATGGTTTCCAATACTTTAGTCCGAAGTCCGGCTCGTTCATTTACAGGCGCCCACTCAATCATATTGGCGCAGGCGCGCTGGACGGCTGGCTCATGATTATCCAGTCCTTGTCGGATTAGTCCGGCTCGTTCATTGCTAGGCGCCTGCTTAATCATATCAACCCAGGCGCGCTGGACGGCTGGATCAGGATTATCCAGTCCTTGTCGGATGATTTCCAATACTTTAGTCCGAAGTCCATCT
>PFTZ01000083.1 GCA_002789815.1 Candidatus Berkelbacteria bacterium CG_4_9_14_3_um_filter_39_23 | reverse complement strand
TACTCAACCTTCGAGGACTTGTTAAAGACGGTGTTTCCCGAGATGAGATAGAAGAAAAAATAAAAGCTACTTTCCCCAAACTATCAAAGACAATAGACGATAGGACAAGAGAAATAGAGAGGGCTTACGAAGTGGCAAAAAAAATAGCAGATCATAATATGATAGGGGCTGCTATGACACCGAATAGTAAATATTCCGTTGATCTGCCTAACATTGACAGGGGCACGAATAAAAAAGCGCTTGAAATTCTTGAGCAACGGATTTCTGGTAGTAACGAATTTAAAATTATAAGAGATGGACACGGAAACATTGATTCGATTATTTTTCACGGATAGCAATAAACGGTTAACTTTTAGCTCGTAAAATTCATTTCCTAAATCACCTCCAAAGTCGCCTTCACTGAGGCGTTAGAGGTATTGAGATATTTGACCTTGTTATATTTTTTTTAGTTTCGTTAAAAATTCGTCCGCCCACGACGGAGTCAACACTAAAACCCCCTCAAAATCAACCAAAATTTCATCTTTTTTTGGGGGTAAAGAATAGGCTTTCGCCACCAGTCACGCTTCCCTGCCGGCTGGACGAGAAATCAGCATCTCGCCAAATTTTTTTAGTTTAATTTGTGTCATAGTTTAGAACATATTTTTTAGCACGGAAAAATTATTTAATTAAATTATCAACACTTAATCCCGCTTGTTTCAAGATAGCGCGCAGGGTGCCGGGTTTTAGATCTTTTTTGTGATAAGGCACAGTTAACCCGATGGCTCCTTTGCGATAAAATCGGTGGCTTCCTTTTTGGCGAATTAGCGCAAAACCATTTTTTTCTAATATTTTAATGATCTCTTTCGATTTTGTATTAGGTAAATGCGCGACCATTTCAAACTCTAACTTTTATCGGAGCGACAATAGCATCATTTTCGAAAGGCATATTGGAATTATTCTTACAATCTTCCAAATAAAGCTCTGCTGCTTCCTGGATATTTTTTAGCGCTTCCTCAAAAGTGTCTCCTTCAGAGATACACCCCGGTAAGGCGGGAATGGTAACCGAATACCCGCCCATCTTTTTGTCAGATTCAAAGACCGCAATGTATTGGTAGATTTGATGATACTGTTTTTCCATATTTTTATCTTACCAAAATCCACCGCCCTTGACAAGTAGAGAGAGAGTTAAAATGAAAATATACACAGATGCACAAATAACACAGATTTCACAAATAAGTAAAAAATCAAATTAATAAAATAATTTCCGTCAAACCGATTTACGAAGGCGGAGGAAGGAGAAAAGATGGGAGAAGGATTGTCTTATGTTCCAGAAGATGTGATAAAATTGGAGCAGGAAAAAGAAAGAACGGGAAAAGATACAAAAATAGACGAGGCAAAATATGAAAAAGCGCGACTACATTATGAATATGCTCGAACAACAGGCGGTATTGACGAAGGCGAGAAACCGGGCAGGATAGAGACAAAAGAAGCCGATCAATTTATTAAATTATTGGAGCGTAAAGAGTTTGATTTTTTAGGGATTGATTGGCAAGAGCTTGATTTATCAAATTTAAATCAAGTTGAGAAGGCAAAATCGCGTATTAGCACTGCGCTGGAAACAATCTTGCAAGAGCAAAATGTTGATAAGCTAACCATGGTGTCTTTTAGGAGGAATCAAGGACGACTAACTTTGTCGCTTCTATCTATGATGTTGGCTTCTACCCTTTTGACAAAAGGCGTTCAGTTTGGCGTTGAAAGATCCAAGCAAATGCAAAAAATAGAGCAAATTGAAAGAGATAAAAGAGAAAAAATAACAGGCGCTTTTCAAGAGTTCGTTTCTGATTATAATAAAGATATGTTGGTTGGGTGGATGGACAAAAATTCTGAAATTAAAAACATTGAAATTGATTATCTTGCGTCAGACGGGAAAGGGAATAACCATAGGTGGCATATTCACGCTAATGCAAGGGTTATTCTACATTTAACTAACGGGAAAAAAGTTGAGCTAAAAGGGGAAGCCCATGATGGTGGTGGAGAAAATTCTATTTTTGACGAAGCGGCTGGTAGCATGTTGGATGCTTTTGAGAATAAAACTGGGTTAAGCGGTGGCGGGTATCAACGCCTTCCAGCTCAGGAAGGTCGTCGCGTTAGTTTTGATTCTGTTTTAGATGCTTTAAAAAAATATGAACAAACAAAAAGGATCAATGAGGTTAATACACTGTTAGGAAACCGCGAGTAA
>PFTZ01000067.1 GCA_002789815.1 Candidatus Berkelbacteria bacterium CG_4_9_14_3_um_filter_39_23 | reverse complement strand
GCTATTGACAAGCAATATATTTATTTGATATAATATATTTTGTGCCTTACGGAATTCTCCATGCGGGCAGTTAGCATGCGGAATTCCAATAGTAAAGGCACACCAATAAAAACATCCCTTGGGCTTGGGATTGCTTATAGGTGCGGTAGCGCCGGAAGCTCGTTTGCCAGCGCTACTAGCAACCAGAAGCATCAGTTTGGAGTTGCCACCCCCTTGTGGCGCTCCAGCGCCTTCACTTTGTGCACCTCGGCTTTGGTCTCGCGCACCGAAAGCTAGCACAAGTGAAGGCGCTTTTTTTTTTATATTATTTCGCTTGCTGATAAACCTTAAATCTGTTATAATTAAATTATGAATATCATCTACCAAGATAAAAATATCATTGCCGTCTCAAAACCAGCTGGCATTGACACTATTCAACTAGCTGAAAAATTAAATAATGACATCGTAAATCTACAGCCAATTCATCGCCTGGACAAAGATACAACCGGTGTTTTACTTTTTGCCAAAAATGAGGAGACAAAAAATGAAATCCAAGTGCAATTTAAAAACCGAACTGTCAGAAAAATTTATCAAACAATTTGTGTTGGCAAGACTCCAAACAAATTTTCCGTTAAAGGATATATTGCTCGCGACCCCAATCGTAAAAAACCATTCATTTTTTCTCTTTTACCAAGTAAAAATATGCGTGGCAAATGGCGCTATTCCAAAAGCCAATTTAAAAAAGTCAAGGATCTAGATTTCAAAAACTTCTCGCTTAGTCAATTAGAAGTTGAAATTTCCACTGGACGAACTCACCAAATTAGGATACATTTATTAAATCAAGGTTTTCCTGTGCTAGGCGATAAAATTTATCACAATAAGTATTCCAAAAAAATTGCGAGTCTACTTAAAGCTAAAAGGCAAATGCTTCATTCGGAAAAGATAACTTTTTTTAATCCTGAAAAAAAACAAAATCAAACTATTGAGGCGCCATTGCCCGATGATTTTGTCCAAATTTTAAACGTACAAACATAACATTCCGACATTCTGGTTAATGTTGGAATATGGCAAATAAAATATCGTTGCAATATTAAATGGCTGAAAAAATTATTATTATTTCAGGACCATCGGGCGCTGGCAAGGATTCTGTTTTGCGTGGTATTGTCAGCCAAAATAAAAAACTCTGCGAAGTGTCAACCTACACCACGCGGACGAAAAGAACCGATGAAAAAGAAGGCAAAGGGCATTTTTTTGTTGATGAAAAAAAGTTTGCTCAATTATTTGAAATTGGTGAGATATGTGAACAAAATTTTTATAATGGCGCGTGGTATGGCGCGTCAAAATCAGCAATTTTAAAAATCCAAAAAAAAGGACAAATTCCGATATTAGAAATCGATGTCAATGGATTTAAACAAATGAAAAAACTTTATCCTAACGCAATTGGAATATATATCGGTTGCACAGAAAAAGAAGCCAAAATACGACTGCAAAATAGAAGAGAGAACAGCGCGCAAGATATTGCCAAGCGGCTGGCAATGAAAAAAATAGAAGATAAACAAAAAGAAAATTTTAATTTAGTGGTAAAAAATCAGCAAGGTAAGCTTGACCAAACTATTAAAGAAGTCTTGAATTTTATTAAAAAAAGTATATAATCATTACCTATGAACAAAGATAATTTTTATGTAGTGATTGTAGCAGGTGGCACAGGAACGCGACTTTGGCCAATGTCGCGTAAAAAATCGCCCAAACAATTTCAAAGATTAACTGGCAAAAAAACCTTATTCCAGCAAACATTTCGGCGGATCAAAAAGGTCGCGCCGATTTCAAATATCTTTGTGAGCTTGGGTGGAAATTATCTAAAAACCGCGCGCCAACAATTGCCACAAATTCCCAAAAAAAATTATATCATTGAACCAGTGGGAAAAAATACTGCGCCAGCCATCGCTTTGGCAAGCTTGATTATCAGAAAGCGAAATCCAAACGCTATTATTGCGTCAATCGCGTCAGATCACGAAGTGCTAAAAGAAGATGTTTTTGCCAAAAATTTAAAATTAGCCTTTAAAATCGTTTCCGAACATCCAAAATTTTTAATAACTATCGGACTCCAGCCGACCTATCCAGAAACTGGCTATGGCTATATTAAGACAGGGGAACCGTATGAAAATTACGATCAAACTTATCGGGTAGAAAAATTTGTTGAAAAACCAAACGAATTAGTAGCGCAAACATATTTTCAAACAACCAAATATCTATGGAACGCGTCGTATTTTATTTTCAACGCCAAACATATATTAAAACTATACGAGAGCCATTCACGCCGAATTTATCGACTAATTGAAAAAATTGATGCCTGCATTGACGCTGGTGAGTCGTATTATCCGATTTTTCATGAAATGCCAAATGAGCCGTTTGACACTGAAATAATTGAAAAAATTAACAAAGTTTTGGTAATTTCGTCTGATATGGGCTGGTCGGATGTCGGAAGCTGGAAAAGCGTTTATGAAATTTTAGCTAAAAAAATTGGCAGTGATCAAGTAAGTCAAGGGCACCATATCAGTTATGGCGATGAAAATGTTTTTGTGCTGGGACAAAAAAAAATGATCGCCACCATTGGGCTAAAAAACATCGCGGTCATTGACACGCCAGACGCCACGCTAATTATCAACCGAGATAAATCTCAAGATGTGAAAAAGATAATTGAACAACTCAAAGAAACCGGCAAGCATAAATATTTGTGATAATTTTTTTAATTGTTATTGGATATGTTAGTATTTATTTTTTGAGGGCGCCTTTGACAAATGCCCCGCGACAAGCCCCGTTAGAATCTTCTGGTTTATTAAGCAAGAAAAATGTGATGGGCTTTACTCCTGATACAGTTACATTTCTAACGGGTCAAGCCATGGGGCATTTTGCTTCTAACTGAGTAAAACTGGCGCGTCGCCCATTTCTCGCAGAAACAGGAAATGCTGGATTTAGTTCTCGAAAGAAAGACGGGCCAAAAGGTAAGAAATTGTAGATTCGGCACCCTGGTTGAGATTAATAAATTTTTCCCCAATTCCATCATAACACCCTCCAGTGGTACGATCATAAACAACCTGTCCAAGCACATTATTTCCCAAGAACCAGTTAAATGCGATACTCGCTAATTCCTTGTAATACTTCCTGTTTGTTATCTGAAACATTACATTGAGAGCTCCTACGGTGGCAGCGGTATCCTCGGGTTGCTGGTCAAAATAATGTCTTGTCCCTTCCTTGGGAAACCAGCCACTTTGACCGATAGGAATGTACATACTGCCCTTAAAGGTATGTTTAATTAAGAAGTTGAGGGTTTTTTCAGCCACTTTGAAATATCTTTTCTCTCCAGTTATTTTGTATCCAAGGAGGAGTGCTTCCGGTAGGATGGCATTTGAATATGTTAAACAAGGCTCAAACCACTCCCAGTCCGGCGAGTAATTCTTCTCATACAGAGCCATGAGTTGTTCACAATAAGACGTTAATACAGTGAGAGTTTTGGATTCTTTCCATTTAGAAAGCAAACAATCAAGAGCTTTAATGTAAAAAGCGATAGCGCGAGGCGAGGAAAAAGCAATGCTTTTCCGGAAGCTTCTTTCAAAGAAAAAATGGGCAAGATGCCTTATACGTCTAGGGATTTGTTTGGTGGTTGAAACCCAGGCAAGAGCATATAGGGCTCTGGCGCTTGGATCTTCTGAGTATTCTTGGATATTTCTCTGTTTATCAATAGCGCGACTTGAATTAACATAGTTGTCAAAATAACCATCAGGTTTAGCTACCAGATAAAAAAAGTTGAGGTATATGGAGACAAGTTTTAGCGCAGAGTGAGTCCTAAATTTTTTATAATGAAGAGCGACCGCGACTAAAGCTCGGGCATTATCGTCTATGGTATATCCAGAGGAAAGGTCCGGCTCGGTAAGCTTGGCAAACTGAATAATGCCGAAATTGTCAGTCAATCTAGCCATATGCGTAAGCTTTATGGGCGGAAGTTTTTTTTGTCCTAGAATTGTCTTCGGCGCAAATTGCGAGAAATATTTTATGTAGGAATGTGCAACATTTGCCCATGTCATATGTCTGGTGCGAAAATAAGCGTTTTTGCCCATCTGTAAACGTAATTGATCATTGCTTATTAATTTAATGATGGCATCGGTAAAAGCCGGCGGGTTTTTAAAGTCAACCAATATGCCGACATCACTCGTAATGTCTTGTTTGGCTTGAGCAAAAGCTGTGGATATGACTGGACGACCGCTACCCAAGGCATAAGATAAAGTGCCGGAGACAGTCTGGTTTGGATTTAAAGAGGTGGAAAGGTAGATATCAGTAGCCTCTAAAAATTTAAAGAGGCCATTTAAATCAAGATAGGTGTTATAAAAAGAAACATAGTTGCTTAAACCAAGTTGATACACTTTTTTAGTAAGAAAATTACGGTAGGTTTCGCCTTCCTGTCCTAGAACAACAGGATGGGTGACACCAGCGATAAGAAATCGAACATTAGGGAATTTTTCTGCTACCTTTGGCAAAGCCTCTATTACATGCTCAACCCCTTTACCAGGACTAAGAAACCCAAAGGTTGAGAGGATTAATTTACCGGAAAAACCAAGGGCAGACTTGGCGTGTTCACTGATTCTATAGGGAACATGATGGATTCCATGAGGAATAACTTGAATTCTATCAGGATCTAACCCATAATCTTTCTTGAGAATTTCCTTTGAAGAGTGAGTCATAACAATTATTCCTTTCGAATATTTCATTATGGCTTGAACGATGTTGAGCATTTTTTCATCTGGAGCGGGAAGAACGGTGTGAAATGTGGTAACAATCGGTTTTTGAAGTTTTTTCAGAAGCAAAAGCAGATGTGAGCCATATTCCCCTCCAAAGATGCCAAATTCATGTTGAATGTTAACCAACTTTACCTCTTTTAACTGATTAAGCTTGTTGGCAATGTTAACATAGTCCTCTTCGCGAGGCTGACTTATCTCCGAAATTACTTTGTCAGGATAGGGGAAATTACTTACTTCAGTAAGATTCATCGCGACAATCTTTGACTTAACTGACGGTCCAAATATTTGATCAATAGCATTGGTAAGGTCAGCGGTAAAGGTAGCTATACCGCACTGCCGTGGCGGGAAGGTAGCCAAATAGACGATCCAAGATTTGTTTTGCTGGTCAGTGCTCACCCCGTTAGAAATTGCTTTATTAGCCTTTAACCCTGTTAAAAATCTGAAATTACCTCTAAAATTAGGTTTTTGCTCAAAATTTTGACTATTTCTATTTTTTGAATTTACATACATATTAAAATTTCTAACGGGGTTGACTTTGTTTGTTGATTCATAATGTTATTAGAATGTTTTCCGTTATCGTGTTGTGGACCCTGTTAAATAATTGATAATCAACATCTAGCAGGGTCTACCAAGACTTTTAACGAGGCTCATAGTTTTATGTGATTTATTTCTTAAGTTCAGTCAACAGCTCTGCAAGGTCAACAGATTTGACGGCGATTAACTTATCAGCAGCACCGTAATAAATATACAAACGGTCATTTTTTATCAATGCGCTCGTTGGAAAGACCACATCTCTGACGCTTCCGTTTCTCTCCCAACTGGATGATGGAGAAAATAGAGGTTTCTTTAATCGCCCTAAAACTTTTAGGGGATTTTTGAGATCGAGCAGAGCAGCGGAGGCATGATAGATTTTTCCCAAAGGGGTACCCTCCACCGCATGATAGATAATAAGCCATCCGTCTTTTGTTTCAATGGGGGGACAACCACCGCCAATGTAGCGGTTTTCAAACCAAAAGAGAGGATCTAACACAATAAAATCACCTAAATTCTTAAAATAATCTCGCCAGCGGTCTAGAGTCAAGTCAGAAAAATTGTCAAAGTAAATAATTTGGATTCCGGGTAAAATTCGGTGGAGAAGAGCAAACTTACTGCCGAATTTTTGGGGAAAGAGAGTAGCATCCTTTTCAAATAGCAAGATGTCCTTGCCACCTCTTTTTTTGTAGAACATTTCAAACATGGTATATCTTTTTCTGATTCCTGACCCACGAAAAATATCTTCTGCTTCATCGTAAGAAATTTTCGGCGAGACAAGACCCTGTTTGGCGAAATGGACAAGATCGCGACTTGTGGCGTAGGAAATGAGAGCGTTTTTACCGTCATAGGCGGTGTAGAAAAGGTAGTATGTTCCTTCTAAAAGAGTAATTCTGGGATCTTCTACGCCCTTTTTCTCATAATCATATTCGGGAAAGAGAACCGGCTCTTTAAGTCTTTTTACAACTTTATTATCTTTCAGCTGGCAGTAACCTATGGAAGAAATATTATTATGGTTAACTGCCCGATAAAACATGTGGGTAATGTCATCCACCTGGATACAGGCAGGGTTTAAAACACCTTTATTTTCGAATTCCAGATTTGTTTTTTCTAAAATTATTCCCTCGTTTTTAACTGCAATCATAATCTGTAATTCCTTAATTGATGAGACTTTTATTTACCCCGCAATTGATAACCGGTTAATTCATCCAAACTAACCCCGAGGGCTTTCGCAATTTTCTTTAGTGTAGCCAACGTTGGGTTTATATTCTCGCCTTGCTCAATTTTAATAATCGTGTTGTTGGTAACATCGGCGAGCTTGGCGAGCCGATCTTGCGACAAGCCTTTGGCTTGTCTCAATTTCTTTAAATTTTTTGAAAATGGATATTCTTGCTTTGACATAGTTTATTTATGGTAGTACTATTATATTGAAGTATGGCTAAACTTATTAGCACTACCACAATG
>PFTZ01000082.1 GCA_002789815.1 Candidatus Berkelbacteria bacterium CG_4_9_14_3_um_filter_39_23 | reverse complement strand
CGCCACTTGGCTATCAAGCAAAAAAGAGCAAATCAGAAATCTTTTTTCAGGGTTATTGCCTTTTGCTATTGTGCTGGGAATAATCGGTTTTCTCATCATCAGCCAGCCCGACCTTTCAACTTTGCTGGTGATAATCGCCACAGCTGCTTCAATGGTGATCGTGGCTGGCGCTACTTTTAGTCATTTGGCGCTTGCCGGGTCGCTTCTAGTTGTAATGGTTATTAGCTTGATTCAAGGCGCTGGCTATCGGCTTCAGCGCATTTTGACATTTTTCAATCCCTCTGTTGATCCGCTCGGCGCTGGCTATCAAATCAATCAAGCGCTTATCACCATCGGCTCAGGCGGTTGGTGGGGCTTGGGATTCGGGCAGTCGCGCCAAAAATATCTGTATTTACCCCAGCCGTATATTGATACAATTTTTGCGGTCATTGTCGAGGAATTGGGCTTTATCAGGGCATCGCTAATTATTGTTTTATTACTCATTTTAATTTATAAAATTTTCACCATTGCTTTAAACAGCAAAGAACCTTTTGGACGGCTACTTGCTAGCGGTGTTGGATTTTGGATTGCGTTTCAAACTTTCGTCAATATTGGCGCAGTTACCGGACTTTTGCCTTTAACCGGTATTCCCCTACCTTTTATTTCGTACGGCGGGTCATCGCTCATTATGCTTATGGCATCGGTTGGTATTGTTTATAATGTCTCAAAATACGGGGAGTGAGTAAAATTTGTTAATTTACATTCTATGCCCTATTTTCTTTATTCAAATATAAAAAACTTGCCGGTTGCTTCTTTGGCAGATAGTCAAAAAGTTGGGCGACTAAACAAAGTTTTAATCGATCTAGATCGCTTGGAAATAATCGGTTTTTTAATTAGGGAAAATATCTTTTCCATCAAATTTTTAGGTTTGCCTGAAATTGCCGAGCTAGATAAACGAGGGGTGGTGATTGAAAGCAAGGAAAAATTGGCGCGACCAGACGAAATCGTGAGAGCGCAAAATATTATTCAAAATGGCATAGAGATAATTTCTTTGCCAGTTAGAACTAAAAATAATAAATTTTTAGGCAGAGTTTCGGATTTTGTTTTTGAGAGCGATAGTGGAAAAATCCTTAAATTTTATGTTCAGTTTTTTTTAAGAAGCAGAGTTATCAGCAGAATGAATGTGCTTGATGTAACACCCAGGAAAATGATTGTTGAAAGCGATAACGCAATTGTTGGCGTATCGCAAGTGGCGTAAAATATTTTTTTTACGATTTACGCAAAACTTTCGTTTAATGTTGTTCTTAATTTATCCATT
>PFTZ01000106.1 GCA_002789815.1 Candidatus Berkelbacteria bacterium CG_4_9_14_3_um_filter_39_23 | reverse complement strand
GCGTGGCTTTAAAATAATAAAAGTCCCAGTAGCTCAGCGGATAGAGCGAAAGGTTTCTAACCTTTAGGTCGGGGGTTCGAATCCCTCCTGGGACAAAGTTATGGCGACTGTAGCATAATGGTAATGCGCCAGTTTGTGGAACTGGTGAAGAGGGTCCGATTCCCTCCAGCCGCCCCAAAAAAATGTCAAATTATTTTTAATTTTATAAAAAATACCTTAACGAAAAAATCAAGGTATTTTTTATATTTGTTGGTAGCGCCAAGGGGAATCGAACCCCTGTTGCCAGGATGAAAACCTGGTGTCCTAACCACTAGACGATGGCGCCATTTCAAATTAAAAGTAAAAATAAAAAAGTCAAAATTCTTAGGACCAGGTGGGGGATCTCACCCGTCGCAATGCTCCTGCTAAAAACCGTCGGTTTTTAGTATTTTCCTCTAACGGGAAAATAGCTGTTTTCCCGACCCCTTTCGCGTTCGATCCTAAATCCTTTTAACTAAAATTACAACTATGGGGAGATGTAATTTAGTTAAAAGGACCAGGTGGGGATCGAACCCACGACAAATTGCTTAAGAGGCAATTGCTCTACCACTGAGCTACTGGTCCGTATGAAGATTTAAAAAATTGGAATTGAGATTGCAGTATGGGGTTGAAATAGCATTCAATAACAATAAAAATTATTTTGATAACACAACAATTTCATATCTGACATTCGACCTATTGCTTCTGGTATTCGGTCAATTCGCGCCCTGAGGGATTTGAACCCCCGACCTTGTGGTTCGAAGCCACACGCTCTAATCCGCTGAGCTAAGGGCGCGTAAGTATTATTAGATATTTAGAATTATACCAATTTTTTAAATAAATTTCTAGTCGTCAGTTGATTTTTTTAATTTATTGATTAAAATATACTCATATTATTTTATGAAATTTAAACTTCACTCCAATTTTAAGCCGTCGGGCGATCAGCCAGAAGCGATAAAAAAATTAGTTCAAGGTATTAAAAGTGGTAAAAAACACCAGACGCTACTTGGAGTGACTGGATCTGGCAAAACTTTTACCATTGCCAATGTAATTGAGAAAATTCAAAAACCAACTCTCGTCATCGCCCACAACAAAACTCTTGCCGCGCAACTTACGCAGGAATATCGCCAGTTTTTTCCTCGCAGCGCGGTTGAGTATTTTGTGTCGTATTATGATTATTATCAGCCCGAAGCGTATGTGCCATCAACCGATAGCTACATTGAAAAGGAATCGCAGATCAACGAGGAGATTGACCGGCTTCGCCATAGCGCCACCCAGGCGCTCCTGTCGCGCCAAGACGTGATTGTGGTGGCGTCAGTTTCCTGCATTTACAATATCGGATCGCCTGAAATTTATGAAAAAACAATTTTGTGGCTGGCAACGGGAATGCCATTTGGTCGCGAAAAAGCGATCGCAAAATTAGTGGCTATGCAATATACTCGTCGTCAGCACGATTTGCTTCGTGGCACTTTTCGCATTATTGGCGCAATGTTGGAAATTCAGTCACCAAGCGCGGAAAACCTTTTTCGCGTCTATACTAAAAATGGCTTGGTCGATAGAATTTTGGAAATCAAATTAGTCAGCCGACAAGTGGTAAAAGAGTTGTCGCAAGTTGTGATTTTTCCTGCCAAGCATTATTTAACGGAAAAAGAAAATTTGGAAAAAGCATTGCAACAAATTCAAATTGAGTGCGACAGGCAAGTGTCAAAATTCAAACAGCAAGCTAAATTGCTGGAAGCCGATCGCTTGGAAAGGCGGACTAAATATGATTTGGAAATGATTCGCGAAGTGGGTTATTGCAATGGCATTGAAAATTACTCGCGTTATTTTGACGGACGAAAGCCAGGCGATCCGGCACATACATTGATTGATTATTTCCCTCCAGATTTTTTGCTTATTATTGACGAGTCGCATGTTTGTGTACCACAAATTGGCGCGATGTATGCGGGCGATAAAAGTCGCAAGCAAACTTTAATCGAACACGGTTTCCGCTTGCCGTCAGCGCTTGATAATCGTCCGCTTAACTTTCAAGAATTTGAGAAAAAAATGCCTCAAACAATCTACACAACAGCCACGCCCAGCGAGTATGAAATAAAAAAATCAACGCAAATTGTCGAGCAAATCGTCCGTCCGACCGGGCTCATAGATCCGCAAGTATTAATCCGTCCGACTGACAATCAAATAGAAAACTTGTGCAGTGAAATTGAAAAGCGGATTGCGAAACAGCAGAGAGTGTTAGTCACGACCTTGACTAAAAAACAAGCCGAAGATTTGACTGATTATTTAAAAGAAAAAAAGTTGGCGGTTGAATATCTGCACTCTGGCGTTAAAACACTCGAGCGAATTGAAAAATTAACCAAGCTTCGTCGTGGTGAGGTTGATATTATTGTAGGAGTAAATTTACTGCGCGAAGGACTTGATTTGCCGGAGGTGTCGTTGGTCGCGATTCTCGACGCTGATAAAGAAGGATTTCTCCGCTCGCAAACTAGCCTAATCCAAACTATCGGACGCGCGGCGCGCAACACGGACGGCACGGTAATTTTATACGCGGATAAAATTACGGGCAGTATGAAAAGAGCGATTGATGAAACAACCCGTCGCAGGAAAAAACAAATTTTATACAATAAAAAGAATCGTATCACCCCGCAAACGATTCAGAAAAATATAGAGGATATTACAAAGGGCTTGATTAAAGATACTGGACAAAAAGCGAAAAAATTGTTAAGTTTAGAGCAGTTTGTGTTATTTGACAATCAGCAAATTGAAAAAACGATTTTAGCTAAACAAGCGGAAATGAAAATCGCCAGCCGTGATTTGGATTTTGAATTAGCGATACTACTCCGCGATGAAATTCAGGAACTTGAAAAGATGGGGAGACAAGGGGGGAACAGCAATGAAAGTACCGTAGGGTATAAGCGAAACATCTGAAGTTGTTTTTAGGTGTTGCAATTGCGGTTGCGAGGTCAGGTTTCCTTACACTGGCAGAGTTATTTGAAAAAATAATCAGCCGGAAAGAAGGTTATTTGAAAAGATGCATTTTTGGCAGAAGCGTTGGCATAATGTTTTTTCTCCAAGCGATCCTCAATGCACAAAACAAGATCTTATAGTGACGATTGAAGCAATACCAAAGGACTGTTGTTTGAGATCGTGGGGTCGTGGAATTGCTTTTCAACTTAGAGAGCGCGATAAAGCGAGGAGGAAAGCGTAATGTCAATCTGCTAGGAAGAGAGAAATACTCCAATTGCACTGCATATTCAGTGCCACAATTGTGCCAGGGAGTATGTATTTCGTTTACGCAGAGTGCCGGTGGATTATTCTTCCCCAGACGCAATTGCTAATTCACAAAAAGCTGTTAAGACTAGAGTTGAGCGAGCGTTAGCAAAAGCAAGAACGCGACATAAAAAAAGCGCGCCTGAATGTAGCCCCAGATTTACCATTTTACTAGACCAAGAACATATCGTTTCCCGTTAAGGAGGTGAGCCAATGATAGCGCAGATAGAATACATAAAGCATCCTTATAGCATTATTTTTCCTAGTTTCTGCTACGATGGCAGAGAATTTTGGAACTAATTTTTTCGTTTTTATCTAAAAAACTATGCATCGAGGGCTTGAATAAAGCCCTCTTTTTTTATATTATACAACAATATGGATAATTATATTAAAATTCGAGGCGCCCGTGAACATAACCTGAAAAATATAGATTTAGATATTCCAAAAAATAAAATGGTGGTGTTCACTGGCATATCTGGCTCAGGCAAATCGAGCTTGGTTTTTGATACGATTTTTGCCGAAGGGCAGAGGCGCTACATTGAATCGCTCTCAAGCTACGCCCGCCAGTTTTTGGGGCAAATGGAAAAGCCGGATGTGGACGAAATTGACGGACTTTCACCTTCAATTTCTATTGACCAAAAAACCCGTTCTCACAATCCGCGCTCAACTGTTGGCACGGTCACGGAAATTCACGATTATTTGAGAGTTTTGTACGCGCGCATCGGCAAGCCCTATTGCCCTGCTTGCCATATACCGATTGAAAAGCTCTCCATTGATCAAATGATTGATAATATCTTTAAAGAGCTGGTGAAAACAAAAGATCAAATTATTTCTGCGCAAATTCTGTCGCTGGTTATCAGTGAAAGAAAAGGCGAGTACCACAGCTTGATCGACGAAATAAAAAAGCAAGGTTTTTTGAAAATTAGAGTGAATGGTAAATTCTATTTTACAGAAAATCTGCCAATACTGAGCCGATACAAAAAGCATACCATTGAAGTTATGATTGATGAAATCAAAATTGAGAGGTTAAAAATTTTAACTTTTCGTCAACGACTAACCGAATCGGTGGAAACAGCGCTGGAGTATGGCACGGGTACGATTGTTTTAAAAATTCAAAAAAATGAATTTAAAATGTCAAAAGAGCTGTCGTGTAAAAAATGCGGTTTGGCTTTTTCGGAAATTACCCCACGACTTTTTTCGTTTAACTCGCCATTTGGCGCGTGCAAGAAATGCAATGGTTTGGGCTTTTCGCGCGAGATTGACGAGGATCTAGTCGCGCCTAATAGAAATTTATCAATTGACGAAGGGGGTATATTGCCATATTCGTGGCGAGTAAATGGCTGGTATGCTAAAATGCTCAGCCAGCTCTCGCGCGTTCATCATTTTTCCTTGACTACGGCGGTCAAGAATTTGCCACGCGAAATAATTGAAATAATTTTTTATGGAACCGATAAAAAAATTCCTTATGAGTGGTATTCACGCGGACATAAAAATATTATGTATATCCGTTTTGAGGGAATTGTCAATAATTTGAAACGGCGATATAGGGAAACGCAATCAGAATACATTCGCAAGGAAATTGAAAAATATATGAACGAAAAATTATGCGATGATTGTTGTGGCGCGCGCTTAAATAAATTCGCTTTATCGGTCTTAATTGGCGGGAAAAATATCTCGGAAATTTCTGAGTCTAGTATTTCAAAGACATATCAATTTTTTCAAAAAATGATTGTTAGCGAGCGGGATCTGGCGATCGGCGCTCGGGTGATTAAAGAAATTAAAAGTCGCTTGAAATTTTTAGAAGATGTGGGACTTAATTACTTGACGCTTAATCGCTCTGCCAATACTTTATCTGGCGGTGAGTCGCAAAGAATTCGTCTAGCAAGCCAAATCGGCTCGGGCTTGACTGGCGTTTTATATGTTTTGGACGAGCCAACCATCGGATTGCATCCGCGCGACAATCATCGATTGCTGGATTCGCTAGAGTTTTTAAAAGAGCTAGGCAATAGCGTGTTAATTGTTGAGCATGACGAAGACACGATTTGGCGGAGCGATTATTTGATTGATATTGGTCCGGGCGCTGGGATTGATGGCGGTAAAGTGGTGGCGAATTTACCAGTTGAAAAAATTAAATCTGCTAAAGTAAAATCAGTGACTATTGATTATTTACTCGGCAATAAAAAAATTGAAGTGCCGAGTCAAAGACGCGCTGGTAATGGCAAGCGCCTCAGTATTTGGCGGGCAACGGAAAATAATTTGAAAAATTTAACAGTGCATATACCGCTCGGGTTGATGGTGGGGGTGACGGGCGTATCTGGCTCTGGCAAGTCAACGCTTGTCAATGAGGTTTTATACAAAGCGCTGGCGCGCAAAATTATGCATTCGCGGGTGGTGGCGGGAAAACACGAACGGATCGAGGGGTATGAGTATTTAGACAAAATCGTCATCATCGACCAAAATCCGATCGGACGCACGCCTCGCTCCAATCCCGCTACTTACACTGGAGTCTTCACTCCGATTAGGGAGCTGTTTTGCCAAACGGTTGAGGCGCGAAGCAGGGGCTATGCGCCTGGCAGATTTTCGTTTAATGTGGCAAGCGGTCGGTGCGAAACATGCAAGGGTGATGGCGTGATAAAAATTGAAATGCATTTTTTGCCGGATGTGTATGTTGAATGTGAAGTTTGCAAGGGAAAAAGATTTAATCGCGAAACATTGGAAGTTAAATGGAAAGAAAACAATATCTCCGAAGTTTTGGAAATGACGGTGAGCCAGGCGTATGAAATTTTTAAAAATATTCCTTCAATTTGCGATAAATTAAAAACATTAGTTGATGTCGGACTAGGTTATATTCATTTAGGTCAGCAAGCGACCACGCTCTCTGGCGGTGAGGCACAGAGAATAAAGCTTGCTAGCGAGTTGTCAAAAAGGCAAACTGGCAGGACAATGTATATTTTAGACGAGCCGACCGTTGGGCTTCATTTTAGCGATATTGAAAAATTGCTCAAAGTTCTTCATCAATTAGCAGATAACGGAAATTCGGTGGTAGTGATTGAGCATAATATGGAAGTGGTAAAAAATTGCGATTGGGTAATTGATCTCGGACCCGAAGGTGGAGACGCGGGTGGTGAATTAATTGCCGAGGGCGCGCCAGAGGCAGTGGCGCAAAGCGCGGAGAGCGAGACAGGAAAGTTTTTAAAGTTAAAATTAAAAATGAAAAAGTAAAAACAGCGTAGTAAAAGTAAAATTTATAACTAATTAAAAGCCAAATCATCAGGGTAAAAGTGAAGCGTCCCCTAATACCCCCCTACAAAAGCCAAATTTACAAAAACAAAAAAATTTAAAATATCAGTTCATTTTAATCAAAAAATGCGAATAAGTTTTTATGCTAATATTCGCATTGAGGGTAGGTTTTGTTTCTAGTAATGTTTCATGGTTGCAACGCAAGTGATTTCATCAATTCTAACCTTAGATTAGCAAGGTAAGTATTAGTGTCTCG
>PFTZ01000090.1 GCA_002789815.1 Candidatus Berkelbacteria bacterium CG_4_9_14_3_um_filter_39_23 | reverse complement strand
GTGTAATTTCCTGATTATCCATGTGCGTTTTCCTCCTTGTGTAATACACTTTGGATTATACTAAAATTTTTTAAACAAGTCAAATCATTAGTGGCGCGCTTAGGGAGCAGGGCGTTCCCCTGAAAATGGTGTGTTGTTTTCAAATATGAATTTTTTAGCGTCAAATTTTAAATCACACAAAATATATTTTCAATTTGTTTTGCGCCACTTTATGGGCAGGCGAGCGGGGCACTCCCCTGCTGGATTTTGCAATTGGCACTCCCCTGCCTTGATAAATTTTTTTTCTAAACATTGACTTGCGGACGCTATTTAGCTATTATTGAAAAGTCAATCGTACACAGGAGAGACACAATGATCATTCCATCTAATAGAGAAATGCGCGTGATCCAAAGAGCCTTGCTTGATCCTCTGTCCAATTCAGGAAGCGCGCTCCAGGTTCACAATGGAGCGATAATTCCCCTTGAACTGATTCAAAGATATGCCGGAATAGTTGTTTTTCGTTTTTGGCTTCGATTCCCGATTGAGCAGGGTTTTGTCGAGGTCACGCCTCGGGTTACCGATTTTCAAACCGAAGTGTTAAGGCAACCATTTACCCCCGTATCTTTCCGACTGCAACAAGAATCAAAATCCACGCCTGCTTACCTAGCTAGAACAACTGAACAAGCGCCACTGACAGCTGGCACTAAGCTTATTTTTTTTGCCGATATGGCTGGTAAAAATCTTATTGCATCTTTTCCAATTGTTTGTCGGCGCTTGCCTTATAATCTGTAGTTGGGCAATGCCTAAACCTTTCAAGCATAAATATCGCATTTAATTTATGCTTTTTTTGAAACCAAAAATCTCCAACCCCAGGGGTTGAAGATTTTTGGTGAAGCGGGTGAGTAAAGAAGTTATTTTTTAAAAGTCCAGGCGCGGTTCATAAAGAAGTTCCAAAAAAACATAATACCAGTAGCGCAAATTAGACCCCAGATGTCAGCCCAGCCAAAGACGCTAGTGACAACATAAAAAATAAAGTTATTAAACACCAAACTAACGGTTGCCACCACATAAAATTTCAAGGTTTGGGTGGCAACGTTTTTATCGTGCGATTTAAAAGTCCATTGGCGGTTAAAATAATAATTCACCGCAGCTGAAACAATAAACGACAAACTTTTGGAAACTTGCTTTAATGTTTGCCCGGAAAATAACCCAGTGATCAGAATTCTGGAAAAGAGAAAAAATACTAAATAATCTACGACCGTGGCGCCACCGCCTACGATCGCGAATTTCACAAACTGACTGACTGATTTATTTTTTACTATACTAGCGACCGACGCTTCCTTGTTTTGCTCTTCCATATTATTTTTATAGTTATATGTTTTGGATTTTGGTATGTTATTATCATATCACTTTTCATCGCTTGAAAATAGCTATTAGTTTTTGTCCCCATTTTTTTCTGACTAATTTTAAAACTACTGATACACTTTTTTTAAATTCACCTTGAATTTTGGATTGCCCTGCGCGCCGATCAATAAAAATAATCGGGAATTCACACAAACTAAATCCGTCTTGTTCAGCTCGCATTATCATTTCTACCAGAAAAGCGTAGCCAGATGAAACAAATTTTTTAAAATCAAGCGATTGCAAAAATCGGCGGGAGTATCTTTTAAAACCAGCGGTAGTGTCATGGGTTTTAAGCCCAAGCGCTTTTCTGGTAAAAAAATTAGCGCCACGGGAATTTAGTTGTCTTTTCCAGCCCCAGCCCCTGATTCCGCCACCAGCAATATAGCGCGAGCCAGTGACAACATCAATGTTTGGATTTGCATTCACCATATTTTTGAGATATTTGGGTTGGTGGGAAAAGTCCGCGTCAAATGAGATAAAAAAATCATAATCTCGTTCCAGCCCCCAATCAAAACCAGCTAAATACGCTTTGCCCAGTCCTTCTTTTTTCGCGCGCAGAAGCAGGTGTACCCGCTGATTTTTTTTGCCATTCCCCTCACAATTTCATAAGTTTTATCTGGCGAAGTATCGTCCACCACTAAAATATCAATCCCCGGGCTTTGCTTTAAAACCTCGGGGATGATTCTTTGAATATTTTCTTTTTCGTTGTAAGTGGGAATTATGACCAGATATTTCATAATAAGTCTAATATGGCTATAGTTTTTGAAGCGGTTTTTTGCCAACTAAATTTTTTAGCTTGAGCTATGCCGGCTTGCGACATTTGCTGTTGTAATTTTTGAGACGCCAGCATATTTTTTATCAATTGAGATAATTTTTGGCTATCGCCCGATTTATCTAAATATTTAACCGCCATCCCTCCGACTTCCGGCAAGCTGGAGACACAAGTGGTGATAACTGGCGCCCCGCACTGCATCGCTTCTAAAACTGGCAGACCAAAACCTTCGAAAATTGACGGATAGACAAAAACACTGGCTTGGTTATACAGCTGAATTAATTTTTTATCACTAACATACCCTAGAAAATCAACCTGACCTTTATTTTTTAATTTTTTTATGGTAATAAAAATGTTGCTTTCATTCCAACCCACGCCTCCGACAATTTTTAATTGATATTTTTTTTGAACTTTCTCAGGCAAAAGCGCGTAAGCTTTGATTAGGGTTGGAACGTTTTTTCTGGGCTCTAAGGTGCCAACAGAAAGGATAAAATTTTCTTTGGGTAATTTTTTATGGTGAAATTTACTTTCCGCTGCCAGCAGAATAACAGATATTTTACTTTTAGGGATTTGGCAAAATTTTATCAAATCGTTTTTTGTTTGCTCTGAAATAGCTATCACTTGCGTGGCTTTTTGGCAGGCGGATTGCGCGACGCGCGATAATCTTTGCGAAACTTCTTGTCCGCGTTGTTCTGGAAAACGGAATGTAGTCAGGTCGTGGATTGTTAAAATAGCAGGAATATCGATAAATTGAGGCAGTTCTAAAAAACTGGGCGCGAAAAATAAATCATAATTTTTATACCAGTGATTAAAGAAAATTTTTGCCCATTTTTTTTGCCATAAAAATTCTTTGAAATTGCCCGGAATACGGCGAACAATCACTTTGCCGTATTTAGATAAATTGTTGATTTGGCGAATTTTTTCTTTGTCTAAACGCGCGAAAGTTACTAAAAAATCGTATTGATTATTTTTGTCTTGTGCGGCTAAATTAGCGCAGATATTTCTAGTATATCGGGCAATCCCAGCGTTTTCTATCACCGCCCGGCTGGCATCAATTAAAATTTTCATTCAGATTTTATGAGTTTGATTTTTTTAAGTTTTAATGTGGTGTTGCCGATAAAGTATGTTCTAAATTCTATGTCTTTGGTGATTTTGTCCAAAATAATAAACGTTCCAATTAGGGCAATTAATCCTATCCACGAAATTTGGGTGATAAAAGATGGAAAAACTATTTGAGTAAAATTACCTCCGTTAAACGTGGCTTTGTCGCCGATATTGTCTAAGAGCAGATGTTGGAAAGCGGTTTTTTTGGTTAGCGCGCCCCATTCTAAGTCAGGGCGAATGGGCGAGGCGTAAATCATTAAATAGATATAGCCCATTGTCGCAACCAGCGGTCCGAGCAAAAAAATTAAGCCTTTGAAAGCGGTTTTGACGACAAGCGAGATATTAGCCTTGTTTTCAATTATCCAGTAAATAAACAGCGCTACAAAAAATACTAGCCAAAGTCCGGTTTGGGTGTGCGTAAAAAGCGCCAAGCCAAAGCTCAGCCCAGCGACTAACATAAGCCATAAACTTTTAATTTGCCAATTATTAAATTTTGTAAACCATATCCAATAAAATGCTGGAATTGTCCAAATTTGTATTAAATTATAATGCCCAGCGTAAAGATGTGAGATAATAAATGGGTGCAAAGCTAGATAACAAGCAGAAAAATAAGCTGCAATAGTGCTTTTAAAAAGAAGCTTGAGTAACTTATAGGTAAAAAAACCAGTTAAACCAAACGAAGCAAAAATTATTAAATTGCCGACAAGCAAAAAATTTTTTAGAATTAAGGTCAAGGGTAAACAAATAAAGCCGAGGGATAAAGTCAATGTATGGAGCGATAGGTTGGCGGATTGAGGGGCAAAAATCATAGTAGTATAAAATGGACTGTTAAAATGTAGAAGCGATTCTTTAACCCACCATAGATTCCATAAAAACATTGGTCCATCAGTGTAGTCATTTTTTCCTGGGATAGAATCAGTTATATGTAATATCAAAGGATATGTAAAAATAATTACTAATAAAGCAAATAATAACACCCCTTCCAGAAAAACAATTTTATGTTTATTCTTTTGGGCTAATTTCATATTTTAATATTTTTAAGGTATTGGGCATACTGCTTATAAGTACAAATTCAAGTTTGTCGTGCCGGTCTGTGTTGGTGATATTAAAATTTACAATAAATTTTGTCCATCTATCTTCCAAATCAAAATTTGTGTTAAAAATAGTTGAGTTTCCGTATTCAATATTTTTTTCATAGTTATATACTTTAATATTGCCAATATCTTGGTTAGCAGGAATTGAAGACCCTTTTGTTGTTTTTGCCCAAAGGGATAATTGGTAATTACCAGATTTTAAAGGAATGTAAGGTCCAAACAAAATAATATCGTTATTATTACCGGTGATTATTTTTGAATCATCATAAATGATTTGGCAATTACAGCCTACCTTTTCAAGATTGTCAATTTCTGGAACAAAGCTAAAACGATCATTAAGAATATTTATTCTATACAATTGTGCTTTAGTTTGGTTTGGTAGCGGGTACTCATTAACTAAAAATAATTCAAAACCAATATCTTTTTGTTCTCGTTCTTTTTCTAATATAAATTTTTTTTCGCTATCAGCATTATCAAATCTAGTAATTATATAATCAGACCAATAAATTTTATTAAAATCATCGTAAGATATTCCAAGGGTATTGTGCAATAACGAATAATAAATTAATCCCCAGTTATTAAAGCGAATATGATCGTCAATCTGTGAAGTAAGTTTGATTGGTTGGGGTATGTTTTGGTTTTTTGAGTCTTGCGCGATATCTGACAGGATGTTTTCAATTTGCCAATTTTCTGTGACCGGTCTACCACTAGTATAACCTCCCTGATGGAACAGAGTATATTTATTTTGCCCAATTCGTATTGGCAGACTTTGGGGCAAAAAATTTAGACCAAAACTTACTAAAAAGAAATTAACGACCATAATTATGATAAAAATTGATGTGATAAAATTTTTAAATAATTTATTAGAGATATTTGTTAGCCAAAAACTAGCTAAAATAGATCCATATACTAGCCAGGGCAACATATACCTGGCATCGGTATTTTTGATATATTTTTGCATCAAAGCAAAAATGGTAGCGATAGAGAATAATAAAATGGTGTTTTTTTTAAAATTATTTTTTAAAGTAAAAGTAATAATTACACCTATAGTAATAAAGACAAATAAAGCAAGATAAGTATGGCTATTGATCATATGGGTTAAATAGGCACCTTTATTAACAGTAATTGATCCATTGTTAGTAAAATCTATTTTTAGTTGATGTCGATTATACCAATACCAAGGGAATGACAAGATAGAGAGGACTAAAAAACAAATACAGGCATTGCCGATCCTTAATAATAAATATTTAATTTTATTTTTTTGTTTCAAAGCTTGTATGATAACTGCCCCAATGATAAATATTATTGGTCCGATTATGAAAATTGGGAAGGTCCATTTTGTTAGCATCCCGCCTGCTAAAGAAAATCCTAATAAGATAGAATATTTTAGTCGGGAAAATTGTTGGCTTTTTAGTAAAAGATAAAAAGATAATGCCACCATAGCTGTAAGTGGCATGTCTAGCTGGTATTCTCTGAAAAAAGATAAAATCATAGGTGAAACGCTAATAAAAGCGCTGGCTAAGATTCCTGTTTTCCTATTCCAAATTATCTTACCAATTCCATATGTCGAAAATATTAAGATAAAAATATAAAAAATATTTGCTGATAATGTAACTGCGTCAGCGCTTTTGGCAATGAAATAAATTGGTAGGGTAGTCAAATAAAAAAAAGGTGGATAGTAGTAATATCTTTTAGATAATTCTTTTAATAAGTATTTGCTTTGTTCTCTTTCTCCGTCAAATACGATTTGCTTATAATGCAGACTAGTCCAAAAATGGCGTGCCGCGTCCCAATGGGGGGGTTGCGTATCAATTTTTAGCCATACAATATTGGAAAATACTATTATAACAAAAAATAGACTCAATATTATATAATCAAAATTTTTAGTTAAAAATAATTTTTTTATAACTTTAGAGTAAAACAAAATTTTTGTCATCAAATACAATTATTTAATTTTTTTCACCCTCCACCAAATTTTGATTAGTTCTGTCAGCGAACGGGCGAGAGCGTGGATAGCGCGAACTTTGGACTCAGGGCTATTATACAAGTCTACCGCCACTTCTTTGATGGGAATTTTTAATTTGCGGGCAATCGTCAAAATTTCCACATCAAACAACCAGCGGTCAATGGTTTGAAGCGGAAAAATTTTTTCAGTGGCTCTAGCGGAAAAAAGCTTGAAACCGCACTGAGTGTCTTTAATTCCTGGCACTGCCATAATTTGAATCAGGAGATTGCTCATTAAACTGATAATTTCGCGGTACCACGGTGGCGGAGTTTTGATACTGCCTTTTTCTAGGTGGCGCGAGCCGATAATTATCTCAAATTTATCTTTATATTTCCACAGTTTTTCAATTTGGTCCAAGGGGACTGAATTGTCCGCGTCGGTAAAAATTCGCCACTGCCCTTTGGCGCCGAGCATTGCCTGCTTGACAACCGCGCCTTTGCCGTGATTTGTTTTATTGGCGATCACGCGCAGTGCAGGAATTGTTTTAGCCAGAAGTTCGGTTTTAGCCACTGTCTCATCTGTTGACCCATCATCTACTACCACAATTTCCCACGAATAATTTTGCTTTTTGAGATATTCGTAAATTTTCTCAAGCGTCTTTGGCAAACGATGCGCTTCGTTGTAGGCTGGGACAATGACGGATAAATAGATATTTTTCATAATCATTATTAATATTATTTTTTGATTGTTTTATATATTTTAAGGTAACCGAATTGTTTTTCATCTAGAATTTTGTATTGACTAAAAAAATTATCGTCAAGGGGTAAATTAAAGGGTTCGAGAATAACATAAGTGAACTTTGGGTTATCGGAAAAATTAATATTTAACCATTCCGCCAGATAATCATAAGAGTTGCCATCTTGAAAACCAGGATAAAAATTTTTCCATTTTCGCTCAATTATATATTTTTCATCACCGCCATCAATTTTTGCCCAAGTAAGGGTGGCAATCATATCTTTTAGCACAGTATTTTCTGCAATGAAATTTTTATCAGTTGATCTCGTTAATCGAGCTCTAACAAAATTAGCATAAGTTTTATAATGAATGGGAATGTAGAAAAAAGAAAAGAAAATAATAATAAGGATTGCAAATAAAATTTTAAATCCAATTTTTTTTGCATTCAACAATTCACTGAATACTCCAGCAATAATCACAAACATTATAGGGATAATGCTAGTCCAAAAATAATCCCAAATCGTGTAGGAAAATTTAGTTGTTCCAACAATAAAAAATAGCACAATCAATAGACAAAAAATAAATTGAAGCCGTTTTTTGTTTAGGATAATAAATATTATAACAACGGATAGCAAGAGTATTAAAAATAAATTTAAAGTATTGCTACTTATTGCCCATTGTGTTAATAATGTATTAGTCATGGATAAGAATTTTTCCAGCGAATAACGAAATGAGTCGACGAGCAAGCGCTGGGGTGCACCAGCAGAAAAAAGCGAATTCCATGCATTAGTGCTATTGAGCCAATGATGTTTTATTTCCCACGCTAACCACGGAACAAGAGGAATAGTAAAAGCGATTAAGGAGAATAAACTTATCCGTAATAGTTGCTTGGTATCGGCATATTTAATTTTTCGCTTAAAAATTATTAGTAAGAAAAAAGTAATGGGGAAAAAAAGTATTGCCGAGGCGTGTAAGCTTACCATTAGGGACAAAAGAAAAAAAGTTAAAGGTAGGTATTTGATTTTTTGCATTATAGATTTCCAAAGAAATAAGCAAAAAAGACAGGTGAAAAAAATCAAAAAATTAGGATTCCAAATACGCCTTTCCGTTAAAATAACCACAAAATTAACACTGCTAAAAAGCGCGGCAATCAGTCCGGCTTTTTTATCAAAAAGTTCTTTAGCAAAAAAATAAATAGCGATTATCCCTGCGATGCCAAATATGGCTATTTCTATTACAATTCCAAGGGGATCTCCGCCAGCAACCATTAGCGCAGGCGTAATCAGCCAATAGTAAAATGGGGGAAGATAAGATTTGATACCATTGAAATCCCTGAAAGCAGGACCCAAATATGGAATTTTTCCATTACGATAAAAATCCCACGCCATTTGTGTGTGAGTAGCTTCATCATAAAAAAATGTAGTAGTTTGATGAATATAGGCTAAGCGAAATATTGCGCCAATGGTGACGATAATAAATAACGCAGTAAAATAGACTATTTTCCAATTAATTTTTTTCTTCATTGTTTTTAACCAAATATACCGCAATCACCACCCACCAAATCACCCCTAAGTCGTTTTTGAAAATTGGCGTGTCAATGAGTCCATAAATTAGAATAGAAACAATTACGGATTTTTCAAGCCAGCTAGAATTGCTGGCTGGATTTTTAAAAATTTGCCAAAATAAACCCAGAAAACCGATTAGCATAATTATCCCACCAGAAAACCAAATATGCAAATATAAGTTGTGCGGAGTTAGGGCGCGCGGGCTGATATATTCAGGGAAATTTACCCTGCCTTGCGTAAGAGTAGTAAAATGATTTTGAAAATTGCCGAACCCAACGCCAAAAAGCCAGTGTGAGGGTAAAATTTCCTTGATGGCTACGCGCCAGATTTCCCAGCGGATATTATTGGAGCTTGAAACGCGACTGGAATTAGGCGAGGCAGAGAGGTTTGGGCGTCCGGCAAAATAAATTGCGCTGACTACCAAGAGCAAGCACAAGCACCAAACAACATTTTTAAAGAATTTAGATTTAAGATTGTAGAATATAGAATATTTTTGTAAGATAAAAAATAAAATTCCAGCGCCTGCTGACAGAAGCCCAGCGCGCGATCCTGAAACGACTATACCGCAAACGATAATTAAAAACCCAAAACCCAAAATCCAAAGCTTATTTTTTTGAGATTTTAATTGGCAAAATGCTAATACGCCGATCGGCGCTAAATACATACTCAAATAATTAGGGCTAGCGCCTGTGTCCCATTGCCAGATAGATAGGCTGCGCTCGTTGGGGGTGGTTGCGCCAGCCAATTTTTGCCACAAAGCGATTAAACTTAAAATAACACCAGATAAAATTAAACCATCGTAAATTTGCGCACCTCTATACCGCGAAGCATAGAAGTAAGATGCGACATTGGTTTTAATAGCAGTTGAAATTTTTTGGGTGGGATTTGGAAACCAAATATAAACCAGCCCGGCAAACAAAAGCGGATCAAGAATGAATCCTTTGAATTGTCCGAGGGCGCTGGTTTTATTCGGGGAAACAAAAAACCCAATAATAGCGCCAAGCAATATTAATTTAACGGAAATTTTCACCAATTTGGGCAAGGCTGTAATTTTTTTCCACTCGCGCCAATTCACTAGCGACCAAGCCAGTCCAACCCAAATTAAAATTTCTAGCATAGTCGTCGGTATGCCAAAAATTAAAAACCGCGCAAGGTATGTTGGAAGTAAAAAAACAACGCAAAAAAGATAAAAAATTTTTAGGCTTTGAGCTGTAGTTTTTAGTTTTAACATTTTAATTTTGAATTTGCTAAAGCAATATTCTGCGCCCCTACCACCACCCCCATCGCTACCCAAATATGGAGGATTGACAGCGTGGAGAAAAAGTTATATTGGAGCAAAATCGCCATCAGAGCTATAGATAATACCACAAGATAATTTTTTAGTTCATCGTCTTGGGTAATCCTTAACGCAAGCGCTGATCGCCAGAAGATATACAATATCAATATCAAAAATCCAGTCAAGCCCACTATGCCGTTTTCAGCCAGTAGCTCTATATATTCATTATTAACGATATTTTTTATATCAGGGCTGTCAAGATCGAAACCAGCGGTGAACGCACCATAGTTGCCGATGCCGATGCCGATTATTGGCGCGGTTTTAAAAGCGCTAATCGCTTTTTCGTAAGCCAAAAGCCGTCCTTGGGTTGACTCGCCAAAACTTAAATCCGCGACACTGATATGCCCGATAAATATATCTTTTAAATCTTTGCCTAAAAAAGAGAATAATAAACCAAATCCAATAGCAAAAATTATCAGCAACGCAGATGAATGAGTGATAATTTTGGGCGTAATTATTTTTTTTATATTTAAAAAACACCAAACCAAAAAGAAAAAAACTAGCCCAAGAAGCGCTCCGCGCGACATAGTCAGTATCATAGAAACAATTAAAATAGCGAGTAAAGGAAAAAGCGCCCGCGGTTTGGGCGCGCTTGATTTTAGCCCGATATTTGCCATTACAAAGCCTAAAACCAGTAGCAGATAATTGCCAAAATAAAGCGGTTCGCGGGAGAAAGCCTGAATGCGCGGAAAGCCAAAAACCATTTTAGAATAGCCTGGGTCAAGACCGGTGACAGAAAGCGGGAGCCCGATCATATCGCCGATGAATTGGAAAAAGCCAAATCCGAGCGCGATACCAGCTCCCCAAAAAAGCGCTGTTTGGATTTGCGTTAATTTTTCTTTAGAATCAATTAGTTGGCTAGTGGCAAAGAAAATTAGCACAACAAAAATATCCAGCAAAAAATATATTATTGAACGCACTGGCAGTTTGGTGTTGGTAAAAGATAAAAAAAGCGCCAGAATAAAAAATAATAATAAACTGCCCAGCCCAGCGCTTTTAATTTTTTTATGGTTAAAAACCAAGTCCAATATCCAAAATATAATCAACAATAATCCGATAATATGATTAATTTTTAAAGTAAAATCAGCCACTTCTATGGTTGGGATCCGTTCAAACGGCAGAAAAAAGACCAGGGCTGTCAGCCCCCAAAAAGGATTTTTTGATATTTTTATCGCTAGAAGAGTTAGTACAAGAAACCCGATTAAACCAAAAATATACATATTTGATGTTAGCATGCTTTTAGTTTAGCAATTTTTATAGGAAATATAAAGGTTGCCCCTAAGATTGCCCCTAGTGTAGTGACACAATTTACGCAAAA
>PFTZ01000061.1 GCA_002789815.1 Candidatus Berkelbacteria bacterium CG_4_9_14_3_um_filter_39_23 | reverse complement strand
AATTCTTGAATTTTAGAAAAACTGCCAAAGAACCTGAAATTTCGGAAAAAATATCGTCTCGAACCACATTTTGTAAAGAAAATTTTTAATAACAGAATACAATAACGATATTAGTGAGGGGTAAATGAAAAAATATTTATTATTTATTTTTCTTGGAATTTTGGGACTAATTTTAATACTATCATTGTATTATTTTTTAATTCGACCACATATTGGTGATTCCAACAATCAGATCTTTAAAAATAAAATTGGCGGAACCCCGTCTGAAATTAGTTTTTCCAAAGAAGATAGGGTTTATGTAACAGATGGGGGTTATCCTCAGGGTAACACGATAGAATCGCGATTTACAGGTTTTGCTATTTGGGAAGCCGACAGTGCTCTAAAAACAATAACGCCATATAGCTTAGATGCGCGACCAATTCAGGTAATCGAAAATTCTGATAAAATATTTATTAATAACGGCTCTGAAGCAAATGGTAAGTTTATCGTTATGGATAATACAACCAAAAAAATAGATAAAACTTTTGAGTTGAAATATACTGGTGTATCACCGTATTCTTTCCCTTATTTTTCAAATTTTTTCGAATATAATGACCAATTATTCTTAGTGGCTGGAGATGTGTCGAATAATTCAATTCCGACATTTATCTACAACAAGAAAAACCAGAAGCTCGAACAAACAGAAATTAAAACCGAAAATCAATCATTTTTCGCTATTAAATATATTGGTATTCTTAAAAATAAAGTCTACTTTTTTGCTACTGATTCAACCGAGTCGCGCTCCCGTCATCTTGTATTAGTTGATCTTGAAACTAAGAAAATAACCAATGATTTTAATTTAGGTGACAAAGCGCTGAAAGGAGAAGTTTCGGTTTTTGATACTGAGAAGAATATTATTTATGTACCCACAATTTCTTACAATGGAGAAAATAATAAAGAAGTTTCAGGGTCTTTACTGTCAATCAATACAATCAATGGTGAAATGAATGAACTAAAGTTACCCAATGAAATTACCGAAATTTCAGAAATGGATTTTGTCAAAAATAGATTAGTCTTTTCTAAACAAGATATACTATCAGGTACTATTTATGTCTACGACACATCTACTCAGCAGGTTGTTAAGAAGTTTAAAGTCGGAGACAGTATAGCCAATATGAAAGCTTCACCTGACCAATCAAAATTATATGTTTTAACTAATATTGTTAAGCTTGGGGATTCGTACCCCAGGATAGCCACAGATCCTAAATTGAAAGTTTTTGTTACTACAAATTTTCAGAAAACTGGCGAGATCAATGTGACACAAAAATAAGTTACCGCCAAAGAAAAACTGGAAATTGTTAAGGTGCATGCCTAAGGGCAAAAATTCGGTTGGTCGGTTTGTCGCCCCTCGCATCGTTCGGGCAAAATGCGTTCTAACTATTTTCAAGATATGCACCATTGGGAAACTCATCAGTTTTTTGGAAGCCAAAATTTGACATTTCCGATTTGGTGCAGGATAATTAAGATAGTTCAAAC
>PFTZ01000071.1 GCA_002789815.1 Candidatus Berkelbacteria bacterium CG_4_9_14_3_um_filter_39_23 | reverse complement strand
TTCTATAAAATGGAAAAAAGCTCCTCGCAATTGCGAGGAGCTTTTAAAATAATTTTGAGACCGCGACTATAGCAATTGCCGATGAGGTAATTTGAGATTTAAATTTTGAGGTTGAACCGAAGGCGATTAATACATCTTGCGATCGCAAAAAAAAAGGGCTTGACAAAGGTGTGGCAACCGCTTATGCTAAACAGGCAACGATAGTTTTGCGAATCTGACCTATGGCACTATTTCTTAGGGCAATCTAGCCTTTGTTCTAGGAACAACCAAAGCTATGGGCACTAACCATCGATAAGGAGGATAAGGGGCAAAAGAGGGTCATGAGAGTGCTTTTTACTTTGGTTTTTTAATAAACAAAAATAAAAATAACAAATATGAAAAAATTATTTATGAGGTTGAAAAGGGGTTTTATTCAGCTACTCATTATCGGTTTTGTTTTACAAGTCAGTGGCGCGCTAGGGTTGGGGTTGGCGGTGCAGACAGCGCGGGCGGGTGGCGAAGAGATAAAAATCAACGAGTTTATGGCAAATCTACCAGATGGAAGCACAAAATGGGTAGAAGTTTATAATAATTCTAATCAATTATTTCAAACTTCAGGTTGGAAATTATATGATGGGGCTTCAACCCCAAATTTGCTGGGTAATTTTCCTGTTGAGATTGCGCAGAAAACATACTATAAATTTGAATTTAAGGATAAATTAAACAATCCTGGTGGAGATAAAATTATCATTAAAGATGCCGATGGGGAAACTAAAGACGATATTGGATATGGTTCGGGTGGGTATTTGTCACTACCGAGCACGGGCGAATCTTGGGGGAGAATATCTGATGGTATTGACACTGAAAGCGCTAACGATTGGGTGAAATTTAACAATACTCCAGCAGGAGGTTACCCTACCCCGGGCGAAAGCAATGTGCCATCGTTCGTTTCCGTTTTGCCGATATCTTCGGCATATACCAATCAAAATACCTATACAATTTCCGGTGTTGCGACCGAGAATAGGATAGTTAGGATTAAAGATAATATGGGGACTGAATTGGTGGGGTCACCTTCAAATTCTCCCCAGACCAGCAACGCAACCACTGGCGCATTTTTGTTCACCGTAAGCTTGGTCGCTAACCAAACTAATTCTTTTAATTTAACGGTTGAAAATGGTACACAAGCGGTATCAACCAGCACTTTGGTGAAGATCACTCACGAGACAGATGTTCCTATTTCAACTATCGCAACTTCAGGATTTTACGGTCCCAATACTTGGACGGGAATCAGCGGTACAGCCAGCGATGCTGGATCTGGCATAAATCAGGTTAAAATTACCCTCCAGCGCCTATCAGACGGGTTATATTGGAATGGCGCGAGTTGGGGGGCAAGCAGTGAGCTGACTGCCACTGGCACCAATAATTGGTCGTATGCTTTTGACAAAGCCAAGTTAACAGATAGTATTTCTTATAAGATAAAGGCGGAAGCGACTGACAATGCCGGCAACACAGAGGCAGCTTCGACCGCGACTTTTGTATATGATTCGCAAGCGCCCACCGGAAAGATTGCAATCAATAACGACAAGACCGTCACTCACAGTCGCGAGGTGGTATTAACCATTACTGGTTATGATGCGACTGCCGGAGTGAGCGAAATGCGAGTGTCAGAGGATCCAATTTTTTCTGGCGTGGCGTGGGAAAGTTTCAGCGCCTCTAAAAACTTTACCTTATCTTCTGGTAGCGGGGACAAGCAAGTTTATCTTCAATTGAAAGATAAAGCGGGCAATGTTTCGATCGGTGAGATTTATAAGGGCATTACCTATATCGCCGGGCTTTTAACCAGTGATATTAACCCGCCAGTTACTGATATTTTAGTTGCCGGAGAAATGCTAGACGGTAAAACTGATTTTGGCGCAGAGATGACGCCAGCTAACGCAATGGTTGGCACTGCATTTGGCAGTATTAGCACCTATAAAACAAATCCGGGCGAATCGCTTGCCTTGCAGGGTTTGGTGGCAGTGGGTGAAAAGTATTTTGATTTTGCGCTGGACGAATCAACCGCTTTTCCAGCAACTATTAGAATTTATTTTACCCAAGATGATTTAGACAAATCAGGAATCGTGGATGAAAATCAGATTGTTGGGCTTTATTATTATGATTTAGATTCTACTAGTTGGAAAATGTTTGAAGGTAAAATAAGTTTCGTGAATATCAACGGGTAT
>PFTZ01000044.1 GCA_002789815.1 Candidatus Berkelbacteria bacterium CG_4_9_14_3_um_filter_39_23 | reverse complement strand
AAAGGGGAGACGCGGGAATGACTCCGATTAGAGGGCTTTGCCTCTAACGGGGCTGGCAGAAAGTGGAAGTTTTAAGTAAGTCGTGAAATTAGTAATTAACTTGCGTTCACGCAAGTTTTACTCTTTCTTTGCCAACAGTTGCCGAGGGTCAGTGGTGATCATTTGCTCTTCGGTGTAGGAAGCGATGATTTTAACCGCTACATGGTTTTGTCCAGCGAAAAACAAACCTTCGCCCACCTCTGATTCAAGGAGCAGGAATTTTTCCGCGTCAGTTAAGTTAAACACCTCTTTTATTTTTTCAATGGTGGATGATGATTGTTTCAATAAAATTTGCATCGCACTGTTGTTGAGCACAGAACGACCTTGGGGTGAGTTTAAAAAATCTTCCACATCTTGGGAGATGACCGTTAAGCCAAGGTAGTATTTGCGCGCGCGCTTGGCGAGCATATGGACAAATTTAGCGCTGTCCTCGTGTTGCATCAGGACCCACGCTTCGTCAATTAGAAGCAGTCGGCGTCTCATCGTCCGTCTGATTTTCGCCCAAATGTAAGATAAAATTGTGTACATCACAATCGGGCGCAGTCCTTCCTCCAAGTCGCGAATGGAAAAAACCACCAAACCGCTTTCCAAATCAAAATTAGTCGGTTTGGTGAAAAGCCCTGCGTACGACCCGCTTACATACTTTTGCAATCTTTTGATCAGGTTTTCCGCGCCAGTGATGTTTTGCAGAACTTGGACTAAATCGGAAAATAGGGGAGGCTGGTTTTTGAAGCTAGATGGATCGGCGGTGATGTCTTTTAGCGCGTAGGTCTCAAATAGCGCTTTATCCAGAATGTTACTTTCATCAGCTGACAGTCCGCCTACCATTAAACTGATTAGACCAGTCAGCATCGCGATATTGGATCTTAAAATATCCTCCCCCTTTTCGTCGCTGGCTCTGGGCAGATCAAACGGGTTTATCCTTTTGTCAGAATTTAACGAGATATTGATAAAATTTCCGCCCATAGCTTCTGCCAAGGGCTTGTATTCGTTTTCAGGGTCAATAATCAGGACATCAGTGCCGAGCATCAAATAGCGTAAAACTTCCAGCTTGGCAAAAAAACTTTTACCCGAACCAGAGGAAGCGAAAATAGTGCAATTAGCGTTTTCCAGATCAAAGCGGTCGTATAAAATTAAAGAGTTGTTGTGGCGGTTGATGCCGTAAAGCACCCCGCGGTTTGAAGTAAGGGTGGCGCTATTAAATGGAAACGAGGCTGACAGCGAAGCAGTGTCTAAATTGCGCAGAACTTGGAGTTCGTCCAAATAGAGTGGCAAACCAGAATTAAAGCCCTGTTCCATTTGTAAAAAAGATTGTTTGGTGTAAATAAGGAGTCCTCCGAGCGATGATTCCAGCTGGTTGGTCAGAGTTTCCATTTCTTCTTTGGTGCGGGAGTAAAGCGTGAAATACAAAGAATAATGAAAAATTTTAGTTTGACCTTTTTGCAGGGTGTCGCGCATCGCGTCAATATCGGAAATTGCGGTTTCCAGCTCCGGGTCGCGCACCATACCTTTCTCGCGACTAATTGAGAGCGACGATTCTAGATTGGTTTGGCGACGGCGGAGTTGTTTCATTATATCAGAACTGGAAATCGGGTAGATGTTCATTGAAATATCTAAAATCACATCAAGATTGATAAGGGGCGTCAGCCAGTTGGTATTTAAAAACCGTGGATAGGTAAACACAAAAAATGTTTTCACAAAATAATTATTCAGCTGGAGGTAGTTGGGCGTGGCAACAAAAGCGGACGGCGCGATAATATCCAAAAAACTGGTTTTGCCTTCTGCGACAAAAGGATCCCCTATGGCTGGTGTTGTCTGATTTTTGGGTTTTTTACCAAACATAATTTTTCAGTTTGAATTCATATTAAAGAAACAAGACGCAAGAAACAAGGATACAAACAAGACACAACACTCAAAACTCAATTTTCAAATAAACTACCAACACTTTTTAATAATGGCTGATAAAATGTTTCTTATTTCCTGCCCCTCATTAATTAATTCTGCTATTTCGCCCGTGGATTGTTCGTTTGCTTCTCCGATCAAAATTAGCCAATGGATCGCTTCCTTGCATTCTTTTCTTGAAATTTTTAATTTGTGGGCAAAATCTTTTTTCCCGAGCGCGTCATTAGCCTCGCGGTAATTGGCGCCAACCGAGCCAGATGATGAAACCGCTTGGCTTACAATCCTATCGTTAATGGGGTTACGATCAAGTTTTTTACATAGTTTTATTACCTGAATAGCAAAACGAGTTATGCTATCCTCTAAGTCAAAAACTGTTGTGTGTTCTTGTTTTGAATTTGGGGTTTGTAATGTGTCTGTATCTTGCGTCTTGTTTCTTGTGTCTTTTATATTTAGTTATTTAATTGGCTCAAAATCGCGTCTAAATCTTTTTGTAAATTGGGATCAATACTTGTACTGGCGGTGGCTGGCTTGACAGCCGGGATAGTGGCTGAAGTTAGCTGGTCGTCGGGACTGGCGGTCGGCGCAGGAGATTGAGGTTGAGGTAATGCGGTTTTTGCCGGCGCGTTAGCGGTCGAAGTTGGCGCGGGTTCGCCTAGTTTTTCGCTTTTTATCTCTGGCTTGATTGCTTTTGGCTCAACCGTTTTTTCCTCTTTGGAAGTTTCTGATTTGGGGGCGATTGGAGACGGGTTATTTTGGGTGGTGTTAACTAGTGGTTTTTCTTTTTTAATATCAGGGTTAAGCTTGTAGGCAACATTGTCAACTGGTTTTTCCAGCGCCTCCGAAGCGCGAGCGTGGGTGGCGTCAATATGAGGCATTTTTGACGAGATAATCGGCGAGCTGATTTTCTCTAAATCGCCCAGCCGTTCCTCTTGCGCTTCTTCCGGGTTGTAAATGTAATAAAGCTCTTCAATTATTGCTTGGGTGTCCAGCCTCTTAACAGCCAATCCCATTCCCGAAAGCCCGCCCGTTATTATTTGAACCCGTTGCTCTAACTCTTGACAATATTTGGCAAATTGTTCTTGGGAAATTGAGATTTTGGCGCGATGGGAAAATAATTTTTTTATCACTGACGGATTTTCGGTTGGGCTAGCTTCATACGGCACCACGCAATAAAATTTTTTCTCCATCACATTGGCTAGCTCGGTAAGCTTGCCCACAAAATTGATATAATCATAAGCGTGCACTCGCAGTAGTTCAACTGTGATTCCTTGGGCAAAGTTAGCCAAAGATTTTAGATAAGGGAACACATCAAGCCGCCTGGATTGCACTACCAATTGAATCGGGAAAGTGAGCGAATTGAGAAAATTTTGGAATTGACCAAACAGCACCGCCTGATCTTGCTGGCTTTTCAGGGCAAAATTGACCGGAGACACTTGGCAAATAGCGCGCAATCCGCCGTTTTTTAAAATCGCCACACTGCGCTTGATCTGCGCGATGGGGATAAATTGTTGGGTTGATGCGATGGTGGTGGGCATAATTTAGATTATGTGGGTTAGTGGGGCTTAAAATTGGTTAGGTGAGGATGCGAACGATGTGAATAAATCTCAAAGTTACATCTCAAATTTTAAAGTTTTAAAACTATAGTATTTGATTTTTGTGCTTATATTCCAAGGTTTATTTGATATCTGTGAGATTTGTGTTATTTGTGTATCTGCGTAGTTTTTTTTCATTCATCCAATATGTGGCTGACTCTTGTTAAATTCCCTTGGTTTAAACTTTTATGAATTACTTTGGCTTTGGTGGTGGCAATTTGGTTTGTATCAATTTTCACTGTTGCATTGGTATTGCCCTTGTGCCAGACGCGGGTTTTTGGGTTGATGGCGAATAAAATAAAATTGAAAACAAATTTGCCAAACGGTTGATTTTGGACTTTGACAAAAGCCACCCCAAGGGTCAAAATCAAAATAGGCAGAGCAATTAAAATCGTTAAGATAAGGTTGCCAATCCGATAAATAGAGTAGGCGATCATTCCGCCAATCAAAAGATAGCCCAGCTGGATTAGTGTCAGCGGTCCTAAAATCTTGTCAGGCAGATCCAGATTTTGCGGAACTTTGTATTGAGGCATTATAAATAATAATTTAAAACGTAGAATGAATAAATTAAATTAAAATTGATTTTTTTACCCTTATTGGTTAAATATTTGATGTAACCATTTTATTATTCGGATTTTGTATTTATTACTCGCGAAATTTAATAGTCAAAATCGTAAAATCAAAACATTTATTTTTTAAATTTTTTAGGTTTTTAATTTAAATTTTTCATTATTATTTCTTAGTTAAATTCATTGTATCATTCCCTCGTCAATTATTAAAGTTTGACCGCGGGAAATTTTATTGGTCAAGATTAAATTTGCCAGCAGATTTTCAATCTTGTCTTGCATCGCGCGCTCGAGCGCCCGCGCGCCGTATTCTACATCCTGTCCAATGAGCGCCATTTTGACGATCGCCCCGTCGGTTAATTGAGCCACGATATTTTTATCCGCTAACCGCTTGTTTAAATCTCGGACTTGAATTTTTACCACTTCTTTTAATTCGTCAAGGGTTAAACTGCGAAAGGCGATTACTCCGTCAAAGCGGTTGAGAAATTCGGGCGCAAAGATATTTTGATTTTGAATTTCGTTGAGTAAATCTTTTTGTATTTCCGCCATTTGCTTGCCATCAGCTAGCGCTTGGCGAATAAAATTACTGCCTGCGTTTGAGGTGGCGATGATAAGCGCGCTTTTAAAACTGGCTTTTTGCCCAAAGCTGTCGGTCAGCTCGCCTTCATCTAAAAGTTGCAAAAATAAATTCAGGATATTTTTATTGGCTTTTTCGATTTCATCAAACAAAACCAAGGTGTAAGGATGTTCAGCGATTTGGCTGGTCAAAAGTCCGGGCGCGCCTGCAGTTTCCGATCCAATCAGCCGTTCAATGTCGTCAATCTCCTGATATTCGCTCATATCAAAACGGAGCATATTTTTGGGCGAGCCAAAAAAACTTTTTGCCAGCGCTTTTGACAAAGCGGTTTTTCCCACTCCGGTTGGACCCATAAAAAGAAAATTTCCCATCGGACGATTTTGTCGGCTTACCCCGGAGGAGGCGCGACGCAAACTACTGGCAACTTGGCTGACAGCACTGTCTTGGTTGATGATTTCTTGGTGTATGATTTTTTCCAGATTCAAAAGCATCACTTTTTGATTCTCTTCAGTGGCGCCCACCGGTATTTTGGTTTTTTTACTCAAGTATTGGTCAACTATTTCACGGGTGACAACGCGCAAACCCGCCTGAGAGCAATACGCGCCAATTTCATCCATCAGATCAATGCCTTTTTGCGGAAAATTTTTATTTGGAATAAGGCGATCGCCTTGGCGGATGATTTCGCGGATTGCGTTGAAAGTAATCATCATATTGTAGCGAATTTCCATTTCAGTGGCGGTTTCCTCTAAAATCCGGAGGATTTGCTGGGCGCTGGGCTCTGCCACTTCAATTTTTTCAAACGCGTCAGTCAATTCAGGGTGATTGATGGTAAAGTGGTGATACGCGCCGGGCGAGGTGGTGGCTACCAGTTGCAGGCGATTTGAGCTTAAAAATGGCAAGAGCACTTGGCTGGCATTAACCGCGCCAGCTTCTCCTTTGCCAGCATCGAGGAGCCGTTCTATCTGATCTAGAAAAATGATTACATTGCCAGCGTTGATGGCTTGGGAAAAAATTTGAACCAGTCTTTCTTCTAGAGCCCCCGGACCTTGCGGACCAGCTAAAATTCGGTTGATATCCAGTTCCACCACTCGTTTGTGCGCCAAAGGGCGAAGAGTTTTGCCGATTAAAACTTCGCGCGAAAATCCCAGTATAGTATTCCTTTTACCAACTCCGGGAGCGCCCAGCAATAGGACATTGTGTCGCCCGTTTCTGGCTAAAATTGTTTCAATTTTTTGGATAACATCTTTGTGGGCTTTAAAAACCATATCCATATCTTGCCGATTCACTAGGTCAGTGAGATCGTTGGAATATTCGTCCATAAATGGCGTATAGCCCGAAGCCCAATCTTTGGCTATACCGCCAGTGGTTTTAATTTGGTTGGGGTTAAGCAAGGGGGAGGGAGGGTTTATCCGTTTCCATAGATTGGTTTGCCAGAAAACAATGTCTTGCAAGTCCTCAATGGTTAATCCGCTTTTGGTGAGGCGCGCTTGGAGCAGTCGGTCAAAGCGCGTCATAGCTAGAATTAAATCGCCGATTTCAATCTGATTATGTTTTTCTATCACAGCGAATTCGCCGGCTGTCAGTAAAAATTCTTGGGAACGGATGGGTTGGTAAGAACTTTCAGCTAGATTGTTTAAATTGATTTGCGCGCGCGAAAAAATAAAACGCGCCTTGACGCTTGATAACAAATGTTTGCGCAAAATAGTAAAATTATTGCTTTGGCTAAAAATCTTGCGCGCTTCAAAAGTTAAAAACGGCGCTAGATTAACCCTTTCTTCGCGGTGGAGCCGAGCTAATGCGTTTTCGAGCGTTTCCGGCAGGGGCGGGTTTTCGATAAAACCTTTTTGATAAATCAGCCAGGTGAGATAGATAATTCCAGTGCTGGTTGATAAAATTAGGTAGCCCCAAATAGACAGGGGATTGTGGGCAATTAAAAGGACGGTTGCGATGATACAAATTGGTAAAGAAATTGGTAAAATTATCATAATAACCAGCGCTAACGCGACCAGCAGAACGGTTACAGTAGTGATGATTAGCCCAGCTAAAAGAGTGAAAAAGCGAACGATAAAGCCAAAAAAGCGCGCGGCAAGATTGAGCGCTATCACTTGAAAAATTATTTGCAGAGTGGGGTGGATTGGTCGGACAACATCGCGTCTCCAAGGGTAGAGCAGGGTGCGCGCCAGTTCCAGCAGACTAAAATTTTCCACCATTAAAATTATCACTGACAAACCAATCTTTGCCACCTGCAAAAATCCGGTGAAATAGTACCAAGCAAAAAAACTCAATCACACCTCCTTTTAATACATTATAGCACAAAATAGCACAAACAAATTTCTAATTTCACAACTTACGCAAAATATCATTCCACCCCTTTGTCATCCTCAACCGACTGCCCCCTTGTCATCCTCAACCGAAAGCGAAGCGCTTTGGATTGGGGATCCATTCGGACTGGATTCCCGTTTTCACGGGAATGACAGAAGGGGGGCGGGATCCATTATCCATTCGGACTGGATTCCCGTTTTCACGGGAATGACAGAAGGGGGGCGGGATCCATT
>PFTZ01000020.1 GCA_002789815.1 Candidatus Berkelbacteria bacterium CG_4_9_14_3_um_filter_39_23 | reverse complement strand
GGGATGACAAGGGGGCTTTCGGTTGAGGATGACAAGGGAGTGGAATGAAATTTTGCGTAAGTTGTGTAATCAATACTTTTTTGGCTAACTTGCCTCGCTTATAAATCAAAAATCTAGGTTCAAGATTCTAGAATATTTTTGCCGGCGCGAGGAGTCGAACCTCGGTCTAGGGTTTATGAGTCCCTCGTTCTACCGTTGAACTACACTGGCTCACCTAGAATTGAGATTCTATATTCTAAATTCCAGTTGGTAGCGGGGGCAGGATTTGAACCTGCGACCTCGAGGTTATGAGCCTCGCGAGCTAACCAGACTGCTCCACCCCGCGATATTTTTCTGATACTATTTGATTATACTGCTTTTTTTGATAATTTCAAGGACTGGACTAAATTTTGAAATTTGGCAACTCGACATCTTGGAAAATTAAATTAAACCATTTTTGATAATTCGGGGTGGTATCTTTGGCACTGTTTTGTATCGATTGTTCCTCCTGAACCTCCTCAGCTTTGTCAGTATTTTCAGGCGCGATCACAATGGTTTCGCCAGCTTTTTTCATCCCTAGCCGTTTTCTAGCTTCCAGCTCTTTGTAGGTGTTTGACTGATAATAAACCAATAAATTATTCAGGTTTTTGTTTTGAATGTTGGTTGACTCAATTTCTCCCTTAAAATCATCAATCTTTAAATTTGTCTGGTAATTAAGTTTGATTTGGCGATAGACAATAAAACCGCTATAAATAACTAGCGCTAATATCAGTATATTATAGGCAAATAAACCAAGCTTTTTGCCTGACCTTTTAATCTTTGTTTCTCCGTCCATAAAATCATTATAGCAAATTACGCCAAAAACCCAAAACCAAATAACCTACCCCCAACCCCTAGGGTTGGAGGTATTGAGTTAATCGTCTCTAATTAAAAGTGAGGCGAAACGCAATTAGCTCCGCACTCGCTTTTTTTTTGAAACTCGCTTTCCTTAAAGATAATTTCTACCAACGACCGTTATCTTTTCCTTTTTTCTTGCGGGTTAACTCTTCTTCCCCTGGCTGAGAAACCCACCATTCATACACATAGTATCCACCAATTCCAGCGGCAATCGCCACTGCGAGAATTACCAAGGCAACAATGAGCCGACGGCGATCGCTTTCGGTCACTTCTATTTCACTTTGTTCCTCCTCGCCTTTAACTTCTTTTATTTCTTGCGGTTCTACTTGGGGGGTGGCTATTGCAGAAATACTCGACGGCTGGCTAGCTGATGGTTCGGACTCGACAATTGATTGGCGCGTATAAATAGTAGGAGATTCAGCTAATACCACCTTGCTTGCCGATGTTGTAGCGACTGTTTGGGCAACCTCAATTTCTGTTGATTGCACCACCACGTTAAACTCGCTTACATTGCGCGCTCCATCAATACTAGCA
>PFTZ01000036.1 GCA_002789815.1 Candidatus Berkelbacteria bacterium CG_4_9_14_3_um_filter_39_23 | reverse complement strand
CGAAAACCCTTGTTTTGCACATTAGCTCGGGACAGATTGAAAAATAAAGTAATATATTTTTGCAATTTAACTGTATACCCGTTCTGCTTATCGCTCGCAACCAAAACCCCGTCCGCGCCCTGAATATCGCCTGATTCCAAGGCGCTGATCATTTTATCTTCGTCTTGAAAAATCCGTATGATAATCCTTGAAATATATGGCTCGCCCAGCGACCAATCCGGGTTTGCCTCTAAAATCAGCTTAGTATCTTCTACTTTGACTTGCCGATACGGTCCAAAATCAAACATTGGCTCTGTCAGATTATAGATCAGCGACCCAATTTTTTTGGGCGTTTTTATAATAATTTTCTGCCCTTCGCTTTGCACATCCAGTCCAGCCAAATTGTCCTTTTGCTCGGTCAAAGTATTTTTGACTTTGTCAGCCGGCACCAAGTCAAAAAGCTCAAAAGTATAGGTTTGATTATTTTCGTCAATACTCCACGATTTTGCCAGGGCTGGTTTTAAATTTAAATTTTCATCCAGTCGGAGTAGCCCGCTATAAGTCAATGTTTTAATTTTTTTATCCAAAATGCCAGAGTTTTCCGCCAGCACACCTTCGGTATAAATTCCACCGCGCGAAGGTAAATAGATATATTCTGCACCCTGATTTTGGATTTTAAAATATACCGCGCCACCAGCGGTAAGCAAGCAAAAAACGATGATCATTTTTTCCCACTTTGAAAATTTCCCTACTATCCTCCTTAAAAACCTAATCACCCCTTGAAGTATGCTCATTTAGATAATTAAGTCGGAAATTGCCAAAATTATAAAAATCACGACCAAAATAACCGTTAAGCGAAATAAAATTTTCTCTGCTCCGCGACGAGTGCGATACACATTGCCCGAACCGCCGAATGCCCCGCCGAGCGCTGTGCCACGCTGTTGCATTAAAACAAGCAGGATAATTAAAATTGACAAAACTAATTGTGTGATCGTTATGGCTTTTTCCATAGATGATATTATACTAGCAAAAAACCTCTTGATTTTCAAGGGCTCTATGATAAAATGAAGAAATCTGCAGAGCAAGCTTCGAGGTATTCTTTATTACGCAAAAGAAAATTGAGTTCATCCCCGAAGCAAGTTTCAGGGCATTCACCTTTTCTTGTAATAAAAAATGAAAGGTTTTTGTATGAAAATGCGGGTATCGTATAGTGGCTATTATACGTGCTTGCCAAGCACGAGATACGGGTTCGACTCCCGTTACCCGCTCCAAGACAAAACTTTCCGATTTTTGACCGACGAATTGGTGGGCGGCGGTTTGCGCCGCCCACGATATGGCTCTCAAAAAGTCGAAAAGTTTTGTCTTGGTATATTTATACAATCACGCTCGAACTCATTTTATGCGAAATTCCTGAAAAACGGAAGATTATGTCCAGGCAGGGCACATCGGTAACAATTTCGTTTGTTTTTTAGCCAATCTGTTTTGATACTTTTCAATATATTCCATTGGTGTCAGATAATCA
>PFTZ01000003.1 GCA_002789815.1 Candidatus Berkelbacteria bacterium CG_4_9_14_3_um_filter_39_23 | reverse complement strand
AGCGAAGCGCTTCGGATTGGGGATCCAATCCCTCCCGTCATCCCGCATTTGATGCGGGATCCATTTGGGCTGGATTCCCGTTTTCACGGGAATGACAATAAACGGAATTGTTGCGTAAGTCGTGAATTTAAAATAATCTGCACCCGGTCCGATTCGGACGGACGACTTCTTGGATGTAAACCAAGCGCTCTAACCGCTGAGCTACGGGTGCATATTTGCGTAAGTCGTGTATATTAAAATCTAACAGCTAATATCAAATGTCTATTTTCGCAGTTTTCATATACCTCATATCACAGCGATCACGCCAAGCAAGAAATTTTTGCGGATATTCGTACGACAAATTTTTAATTTAATTTTTATTTGTGTAATCTGCAATATTTGCGTATCTGCGAACATTATTTCGATCTATATACATTTTACTCTTTTTCAGTATAAAATCAAAAACTGCCACGGCAAAAACCAAGGCAGTAAAGTTAGGACAAAGGAAAATGCAACATATTAGGGGTAAAGTAGAAGTCCGCCAGAATAATCGTGATAGCCAAGCACCAAATCTCTATAACAACCAGGAAAAGCAGGGGGACTAAATACATTTTTCCTACCAGAGAATCCGATAAAATTTTAGTTAACATCTGGAACATTTTGGTAATATATAGTTCTATTATAGTTTTCAATATCGGAAAATCCCCTACCACCAAAAAATACTTTGCTCTCGTACGCTTGTTTGATCGCTTGTTTAACACAAATAATCGCTTCTTTTTGATACGCTCCGCCATAACGCATATGCCAGACAATATCGTTATTATGATGAATGTTTGTAAATCCCCAGCTGACGTTTGATCCTTCTTGAGCCCAGTAAGTATCAAGCACAACTACTTTGCCATATTCGGTTTGTTTTTCAAAACGGAATTGGTGCGATCCCGGGAATTCGGGTAATTTGGTTGGCTCGGCGCCACTTACCCACCCAGCTAGCCCAGCTTCAAAAAATACTTCTTGCAAAATCTCAACCGGAATTTCCAGTTTTTTTGTTGATGGCAATTCCAACCTCCTTGTCAATGTTCGCTGATTAAATTATTCATAGTTTAGTATTTTAATCTAAAAACTCAAGCGCGCCTAGCTTGATTTAATTTAAAATTACAAATATCTCGCGATTTTTTACGCTGGTTGGATATTTGCCCAGGGCGAGAGTCGAACTCGCATGCTCTTGCGAGCACAGGATTTTGAGTCCTGCGTGTCTGCCATTCCACCACCTGGGCATATAACTATATTTTATCAATTTTTGATTATTCTTTCAATTTTTTTTTGGTTTGTCGCCAGTTAAATCAATAATTTGCGATGGTTTGCCAGACATATTTATTTTAGAGTTAACCAGCATCACATTTTTTTTATAGCATTCTGGAATTAGCTGATAAAAATTTTGAGCATCTAAATAATTTATTATTGCCGTAGCGTTTGATAAATTTGCCGAAGTGGCTGTCAGAGGTCTTCCGTAAGCCACGCAAATTTTTTGAATCAGATATTTTTTTTCAATCAACCTCTCCCCTACCACAAAATTATTTATATCAGAAAAACATAACGGGCATAATTGCGGTTTTTCTTTATATTTTATCAAATAAGTGAAGTTGCCACGGCTATACTTTGCGTTGGGCATTAAAACAGAAATCGGTTTAGATAATGGTCGTTTCTTGATTAAAAAAATCTTTTTCACTGCTATGTTATTAGTCGCGTCAGTTGCCAGTCCCCAGACTGTGTCAAACGGAATTAGTAAAATATTGCCTCTTTTAATCCATTTAATATATTTGTTAAGCATAAATATATTTTATAACACTTTTCGTAATTTGTATAATTTTTTGTATTTATTTTATTTTATTTTATGTTAAAATAATTATATGAAAAAATTAGTTAATTTTTCGGTTGCAATACTAATGGTTTTAGCCACAAATATTCTTACCAGCGCCAAGACACTGGCGATATGCCCAGTCTGCACAGTGGCAGTTGGAGCGGGAATTGAATTATCGCGCTGGCTGGGAGTTGATGACACAATCACTGGACTCTGGGTAGGCGCGTTTGTTGTCTCTGTCAGTTGGTGGACAATTGGTTGGCTTAAAAAAAAGAAAGCTAAAATTCCTGGTAAAATAATTTGGGTGCCGGCTATTTATTTATTAACGATTTATTATATTTTGCTAACTCAACATTTTCTTTTTATTCCAAGTAATATGCTTTGGGGCATCGATAAATTGATCTTAGGCGCAAGCATCGGCGCATTGGTCTTTTTCTGGACAGCTACTTTATATTTGACAATGAAAAAGAAAAACAACAACAAACCGCATTTTCCTTATGAAAAAATTGCAATGATCGTCGGAGGGCTAATCATACTCAGCGTGATATTTTATTTGATAACTAAATAATTTTATGTCAAAAATAAACAACGCATCAGAATTAGTCGCAAAGATTAAACAATTTGAAGGTCAGAAAAAAATTGACCTTTCATCGGGTGAGGACTTGTCAATCGCGATTATGAGTTTAATTTCGCTGGAAGAACATTTTTATTTTACCGCGCAAAAAACTGGCAAACACGGGTATTATAATTGGCTAGATAAAGTACGGGAGATTCGCAAGGAGATGCTGAAAAAATTAGTTAACGAACCAGAAGGCGAGGTGTGGTGTATTTCTAAACACTTGCTTGCCTCGTCAATGCGCCTTATAGAGGTTGGTACTAAAGAATTGCATAACAAAAAAGCAAATGAAGCAGAGAAAATTTTTAATCGCGCTTACGAGCTTTATAATTTATTTTGGGGATTAAATCTAAAAGTAGTGCCTCTTGGCGAGGTTAAAAAAATAGATCAAACTGCGCTTGACAAAAACGACAAAAATAAATTCCCTATTTGGCGCAAACTTGGTAGTGTAATCCAAAAAGTTCTTGACTGTTGTCGGGAGTGATTTATATAAAATGTTTTATGAATGGCTCCGAAATAGTTTTTTGTCTTTGCAGTATTTGTTTGGCATAGAGACGATAGAGACGATAAATTCATCAAACGAATAAACGAACGAATTATTATTCGCCTATTCGCGCGAATTAGACAATAGAACAATAATTTTTCTGGCGACCTGCGGTGGTTGTTTGTGTAAAAAGTAAATTACATTTGTGCTTTTTTGTTCTTTATCTAAAATGCCAGCTGACGTTAATATGCTCAAATGCTTTGAAGTCGCTTTAAAAGACAATCTAATTTCACTGGCAATTTCGCTTACTGATACATTGCCGTTTTTGGCTAAAAATTTAACAATTTTTAGCCTCCTTAAATTAGCCAAAGCCTTGATTGTCCGTTCTAAATTTTTCATAATAAAATTATATCAGAATTGCATTTATTATTCCACCATTCGCGCGAATTAGACAATTAAGTGTAAAAAATTGTGATGTGAAATAATGTAAAATTACGATTTGTTTATTCTAACATTCGCGCGAATTAGGGGTATAGTGAGACTCTATCGCCGGGAGTCAAGGGGTTAAAGATTAAATATCTTGTGTTATCGTTTGGTTAGTTAGAAAACAGAATATTGGTTTTAAAAATTTCAAAAAAATATAATTTAGAACTCAAAAATTTTATGTTTTGACGAAGCGCCGACAATTAGATGAACAGACAACGGCGCGACGTTAAAGTATTCGGCAATTATTTTGGAAATAGCCTTGTTTGCCAATCCTTTGGTTGGTGGCGAGGTGACAGAAATTTTAAACTCGGTCGGGCTGAGTTGCTCGATGGAATTTGCTTTTGCTTTTGGTTTGGCGTGGACAAAAATTTTCATTTGATTTAAATTTATTATTGCTCTATTTTAGCATCAGTTTTGCAATTCTAAGTTCGTCGTACGAGTATTTTCCATTGAAAAATTCAAACACTGGCGATAATTTTTTTGTATCTAATTTTTTGAATACGCTATGGATTTGGGGTATAGCGTGAAATATATTTAACGGCACAATTCGCGCTAGAACATCTTTTTCGATTTTTTTTGTGTTAATTAGATTTTCAATATGACATAAAATTGTGCCTTGGGTTAGATTGCGCATTTTGGCAATTTGCCCGATGCCCATACCTTGGTTCCAGAATTTCAATGTTTCGCGGTAGGTATCGGTTTTGTTTTCGTTTATTTCGTGAGCAACTTTGCTAGTGTCTAGCTTACCATCACAAGATAAAATAAAGTCATTGGCAGTTTTGACTAATTCATCCTCCGAAAAACGAGAGAGCATTTTTTCAGTTTCAATTGATTGAGCTTGAAATTCTCGATCTTTTTTTAGCGCATCATTGCTTACTTGAAAAGCCTTACTATTCCAGCCTAGAAGGTGTACGCCCGAAAGTCGGCGAACGCGCGACAGCGCCACATATCCCTGACCAAATTCAAATACTTTTGATAGATCTATTACTGCTTCGTCCAAACTAACACCTTGACTTTTGTGCACTGTTATCGCCCAAGCTAATCTGAGGGGAATTTGCGTAATACTCCCTTTAATTTTTCCGTTTTCTTCAACTGTCCATTCAGCCGATGACACAATAATTTTTTTTCCGTTTTTAATTTGCACTATTGGTAAATTTGTCTCTATATCATAGCCAACCACAGTGCCGAGTGTGCCATTGATAAAGCCGTTTTTTTGATCATTTTTTGTGAACATCACGCAAGCGCCAATTTTTAAATATAAATTTTCTGGTGAAAGACATCCTTTTTTCATTGCCATCACCAGCGCGCGATGCCCGCGCGTTTGCATACGAAATAACTTGGGTTTTGCTTCAATTTTTTCCAGCATTTGATTATTTACAAAATCAACATTTACATTATGAGAATATAATTTTGGCGCGCCAGCAGGAACATAAAGCGGATTGATTTTTCGCATTTTAATTTGAGCCAATGATTCTTTATCAAAATTATTACCTCTAATTTTTGACAATATTAAAAGTAAAGCATTATCATCTTGGCGATATTGCTCGGTAATATAGCAAGTGGATAACTCTGCTTGTCGCCAAGTTGGAGAGTCAAAAGCAAAACGGTTGGGTGTCTCCTCAAAAAGAATTTCCTGGGAATAATTGTTTTGTGAAAATTTGATAATTGGCGGAAGCTGAAAAAAATCGCCTACTAAAACGATTTGAATTCCACCAAAAGGTAGTTGGTTCCCCTTTATTTTTTTGCAAACTATATCCACCATTTGCAGTGTTGCAGGCGGGAGCATTGAAACCTCGTCAATGATCAAAACCTTTGCTTCGCTAACTCGTTTTTTAGTATAGCTAGTTGTGGCGATTTTGTTTAAATCGTATTTATTTAGTTGATTTTTAATTCCGATTCCGCACCATGAGTGAATAGTTATTCCGCCAATGTGCGTGGACGCAACGCCGGTTGACGCAGTGATGGCTGGCTTGATTTTATGCGATCGCAAATAAGCAACATATTGATTGATTGTATATGTTTTTCCACTTCCTGGCGCGCCCGTTAAAAAAACATTCGCCCCAGTTTTTAAAATTTTTAAAGCTTCGCCTTGGGTCATAATTGTTTGTTGTTTTATTTAATTACAAGATTTACGCAAAATTTCCGCTCTCTGTCATTCCTGCCACTTTTTGTCATTCCCGCGCAAGCGGGAATCCAAACATTGTTATAGATTTCCGCCCGAAGCAATAGTAAAGCGGCGAGATCAGAGGGAAAGAGATTTCTCTACTGCCATCGGCTGATGGTTCAATTGGAATGATTACTTACGAGATTATTGCGTCAGTCGTGTAAATGATAAATTTAATTTTGGACTCGGGGAGATTCGAACTCCCGACCTCTACAATGCGAATGTAGCGCTCTACCAACTGAGCTACGAGCCCATAAAAAAAGAATACGGATTCTGGAATCTAGATTTTAGAAACCATCAAAAACTTGCTTTAAAAGCGAAAACAACAAAGAATCCGACGGGGCAAACCCCGCGGTATTCTTTATTTTGCTATTTGAAATGGCTTCACCCTTGTGGCAAACCACAAGGTATTCGCCGTCTTGAAATAAAACAACAAACAATGTCTTATATTATCACATCTTACCTTATTACCCGGAAAAAGTCCAGCTAATTGACCCCGTTTTTTATTGGCAACTCATTGGTAATTAAACCTTCATCAGACATTTGCGAAGGTTTAATTAAGCCAAATAAATCTAAAATTGTCGGAGCAATGCTGGCGTGAGTATAGCTGTTGTAGAGGGGCGGAATATCACCTTCCAATGATAAAGATTCCGCTCGTGGTCGCAGATTTTTTGAGCTTACAAAAATAAACGGTACTGGATTAGTGGTGTGATATCGCTTGTGTTCGCCAGTTTGTTTTTCGATAATTTCCTCTGCGTTGCCATGGTCTGCGGTGATAATTAAATCAGCTCCCCGTTCCAAAGTGATATTGGCAATTTCACCAATGATATTATCAAACTTTTTAATCGCTTTGGACGCAATGTCCATATCGCCAAAATGTCCAAGTAAATCAGCGTTTGAAAAACTGACTAGATAAAAATTATGCGATCGCCTTAAAAACGCTTTTCTAAAATCCCAATAAATTTCATCAGCGCCCAGTAGCCAATTTTGATCAAGCCGTGAAATTGGAAATACTTTACGATTCTCGTTGTCGTATTTTTCAAAATTTCCTCCGTTAAAATAATATCCAATTTGAAATTTTTTATCTATATGCGCTATTTTTAATTGCGTTAATTTATTGTCTGACAATACTTTTGACAAAGGATTGGGAATAGTTTTTCGATTAAAAATAGAGATTGATTTACTCCCCATTCCGTGGTTGAAAAAAGTGTAAATTTTTAAGTTAGATAACTTTTTTTTGTCAAACGGGGTGCCTACAATGTTTGGGCTATCAAAAATTTTAACAAATGGTCTAATGCTGTCAATTTTAAGATTTGCAATAATAATCGTATCGCCAGCATTAACCCGTCCAATAATCTTTGAATCAATATTTAACGCGCTCGGCGGAAATGTATTGTCAATCCCTCCTTTTTGGTAATATCTATCAAATATTTCAGAAAAATTTTGATTGAAATATAATCCGTGTCCGCGAGTCAACAAATTAAACAGAATTTTGATTGATTTAATTTTGTTGTCGTTTTCTAAAACAAAATTTGAGCCAAAAAGCGATGCTATTTCAACATTTGGAAATGGCTCTATCATACGGATAATTTTTTGTAATTCATAATAAGCCCTATCGTTTGGATCGTCTCCGCTCATCAGTCCAAGATGAAAAAAAATTTTTGGCACATTAAATCCGCGAGCTACAATTAAAAGTCCAGCTAAATGTTCTAGCCGACTGTGCTTGCCCCGAGTGTCAACCAAACTAACAATGTGAAGCGCGCCCTGCGTTGACCGAAAAGCATTTTGGATGCCAGTATGACGTAGGAAAACGCCTGACTTAATCGCCTCGTTGATTTGGTCGCCCTCATCTGGATTTATTCTACCAGTGCCGATGTTGGCAAAAGATATTTCAGATCCTTGGCGCGCGCAAAAAGAGTATTTACCCGGAAATGGCTCAATATTAATATGAAAGAAAGTTTTCCAAAGATTGTGAAAATGAGGGGTATTTAAGTAATTTAAGATATTTCCAGACCAAGCTGGTGTAATTCCCCAACCACCCAAAATCATTAACACCACTTGTTTGTCTTTTGGGGTCATCGGATATTTTTAATGGGGGACGGATTTTGCAATTTGAATTGTTCTGTGGAATAAATTTGATTTGCTGGCTGGGTAGAATTGCTTGCGTTATCGGTCGTTAAATGCTCTATCGGCACTACCATTTTTTTTATCAAAGACGGAGATGTCATTTCTGGCGGAACAGCTATTCCCATTATCTGTAAAATTGTCGGCGCGATGCTTGAAAGTCCCCAGCCGGAATAAATTTGATTGCTTTTTATACAAAAATTACTATTTGGTACAATAATTAAAGGCACGAGATTAGTTGAATGCGTGCTTGAAAGCTCGCCAGTTTTAGGGTTTATCAATTCTTCCGCGTTTCCATGGTCAGCAGTTAATATGAAATTATAATTATTTTTTTGGCATTCATTGGTAATTTTTGCTAGATTTTGGTCAATTGCCTCAATAGCTTTAGTCACTGCTTCGGGTCTGCCGATATGCCCGAGCATATCTGCGTTGGCAAAATTAAATAAAATAAAATCATATTGATGATCTATTGATTGAATTACATTTTGCGTAATTTCATCTACTTTCATTCTAGGAAATTTATAGTATGACGCGGGAGGAAGGGAAGTTATTTTGATTCGTCTTTCGCGGGGAAATTCAACATTTGTTCCGCCGTTAAAAAAATAAGTAATATGAGCGAATTTTTCACTTTCTGCAATGTGTATTTGGCTCAAACCATTTCGGCTAATCACCTCTGTCAGATTATTTTTTACATTAGGCAGAGAAAAACAGGTAATAACATTTTTAGGCATATCGTACGATTTATATGGAACAAACGAGACAAACCGTAATCGGATGATTTTTTTTGTGAAGTATATAGTAATTTCACGCGCGCGGTCTTGACGAAAGTTAAAAAAAATAACTGCGTTTGATTGTTTAATTAAACCTATCGGTAAATTATTTTCAATTATATTTGTCGGTTCAATGTATTCGTCTGTTAACCCTTTTTGATACGCGTTGGCAATTGCTTTGCGCGCTGTATCAGCCCTCACCCCCCTCCCTTCTGAAACACAATTAAAAGTTTGTTGTATTTTTTGAACATTTCCAGATCTATCCATAGCATAATACCGTCCGCAGATGGTGGCGATTTTGCCAATACCGATAGTTTTTATTTTTTCCAATAACTTTTCAAGGAGTTGAAGCGCTGATTCTGGCGGCGAATCTCGTCCATCAGTAAATAAATGCAAAAATGTTGGTTGAATAAAGTTTGTTAATTTTAATAAATCGAGCAAAGCGAATATATGATCTAAACTGGCATGGACATTTGCCTCAGTTAGAAGCCCGATTAAATGGAGTGGCTTTCCTTTGTCTTTGCAGTAGCTGATCGTTTCCAGTAGTACTTTGTTTTGAAAAAAACTTTTATCCTTAATTGAATTTGAAATTTGGGTTGCGTCTTGCGGAGTAATTCTTCCAGCGCCAATTGTAAAATGCCCAACTTCACTATTACCCATTTCATGTCCAGACAGCCCAACTGTTTTGCCGGAAGCCATCAATTTTATATGCGGGTATTTTGCCCAAAGATTCGTGAAAGTTGGAGTATTGGAATTGGCAATTCCGTTTCCACCCCAAATCGGTCCTATGCCCCAGCCATCTAAAATTCCGAGAACAACTTTTCTTTTAAACAAAAACCCTCCTTAAATCATTATTTACTATCCAATATTCAATATCTATTATACCATAATCAAATCACAATCTCACCAGTAATTTCCGTTGGTGGTTTCAAGCCATACACATTTAAAATAGTGGGCGCAATGTCAGCTAAAATTCCAATCGGTTCCTCGCTAGCTTTTTGAATTTTTATTTCCGCTGAAATATTAGGACTAAAATTAAAGTTTTCAACCCTGATAAACGGCACAGGATTGACGGAATGTTCTTTATCAACTTTATTTTCTATTGTGAGCATTTCTTCTCCATTGCCATGGTCTGCGGTGATAAAAATTTGATAATTTTTATGAAGCTCTTTTATAATTTCTTTTAAGCAATCATCAACTATTTCAATGCCGGCGATGGTGGCTGGTAAATTTCCAGTATGCCCGAGCATATCTGCGTTGGCGAAATTTAAAACAGAAAAATCAAATTTTTTCTCGTCAATTTTCTTTAAAAATTTTTGTGTTAGCTCAATTGCTGACATTTCTGGCTTATCAGCAAAATTTTCTAATTTAGGCGAAGGCACAATAATTCTTTCTTCACCAACAAACGGATTTGTTTCAGACGAGTTAAAAAAATATGTGATATGAGCGAATTTTTCACTTTCTGCGCTATGAAGTTGGGTTAGATTGTTGCTTGATAAAATTTTTGCCAAAGGGTTAGATAAGGAATTGGTATTTTGATTATGCAAATCAAACACAGAAAACGCTACATCAGCTATTAGGTCATTATTGTAATTAGTAAAAATTACTGGTTTTATATTGATTAATTTAGTACGATTGAACTCGGTAAAATCTGTTAGCAAAATAGCTTCTGCAATTTGAGTGGCGCGATCAGCCCGGAAATTGAACAATATCATCCCATCATTATTTGAAAGAGGTAACGCGCCTTCAAAAACGCAAGGATCTAGATTTTCATCGTTTTTTTTGTTGCGATAATTAACGGTCAGCGCATCTGAATAATTTTGATATTTGGTTCCTTTTAATTCAGTGAGCAGGCGATAGGCGATTTCAATCCGTTCCCAATTTTTATCGCGATCCATTGCGTAAAAACGACCGACAAGCGTGGCAAGACGAGCGTTTTTTAAACTCGGTTCAATTTTTTTCAGTAACTCGCTTGCTGACCTTGAGGGAGAATCGCGTCCGTCAGTAAATAAATGGAGCATTATTTTTGACACTTGTTTTAGATTTGCCAATTCAATTAGTGCTTCTAAATGCTTAATTGACCCATGTACGCCTGAATCGGTCAAAATGCCAACTAAATGTAAAACCGAATTATTTTTTTGAACGTGGTCGCAGACTGACAAAAATTCCTTTTTTTTGAAAAACTCTCGGCTTTGAATACTCTCGTTGATTTGAGTGTAATCTTGCGTCACCACTCTTCCTGAGCCAATTGATAAATGCCCGACTTCACTGTTGCCCATTTCGCCATCAGGCAAGCCAACCGATTCGCCAGATGCGTGAAGCAATACGTTCGGGCTCGATAAAAGAATAGAGTTAAATGTTGGTGTTTTGGCTAGATAAACCGCATTGCCATCAGTCCGCGGAATCATCCCCCAGCCATCTAAAATTATCAGACAAACTTTTTTAGGCATAATACTTATAAATATAAAAATCCAAATATCAAATTAAATAACATAATTTTTATATTGTGGTTGTAAAATTTGAAATAAATTCAATTTTTTTGGCTTTGCAATTAAGTTATTTTAATATTTTCTCTATCCGATCATATTTCACTTTCCTCTCTTTTTGGCTTGGATTGCCAAATTTTACATAGTCAGAATTTATTGCAATCGCAAAATCAGCTAAAAAATCATCCATTGTTTCGCGTCCTCGGTGAGATACAATTATTTTTTTGTCAAATTGTCTGGCAAGAAAAATTGCATCTATCGTTCGCGTCACAGTGCCTGCTTGGGTTGGTTTGATAATAATGCCGTTAAAGCAATTTTTATATTTTTCAATGAGGTCGGTTCGCGTGACTGTTAAATCGTCAGCAACAACCAAAATATTATTTTGTTTTTGCAGATTTTCCCATTCATCCGTTTGATTTTGATCAAACGGATCTTCAACAATTTTAATATTATTGTTTTCTAGCAAAAAATTAACATCATCTTTTGACAATCGTGTTTGGCTAGCAATATCCAGCGCTAAATAGAAATTACTAAGAACTGATAAAATTTTTTGAGTATCACTCGTTTGCGGAGCGACACCGCCTTCAAGCCCATCGTCAAATTTAATTCCTTCTTTATTTAGCAATTCAACTAATATTTTTTTTGCTTGGGCAATTTTATCAAGCCCAATAATTGAAATTTCCTGAATGCCAAGTTTAATTTTATTTTTGCTATGCTTGCCACCCTCTGCCAGCACGCATATTACTTGCGGTTTTATTAATTTTGTAGGCAAATTAAATTCTGCTTGAATTAACTGCCACAATTCTTTTCTTTCAAAAATTGCCATGGCTTTTAGATGGGCGATTGATGCGGTGAGCGCAGTGTTAATACCGATTATTTTTTCTTTATACAAATCAAACAAATCGCTGTCAAATTGTTTTTGGTTAAATTTTTTTAGTTCGTAAAATCTTTTCTTTAGATTTGCAAAGTTTTTTATCGCAGTGTCAACATTTTCCAAGATTCCTTCATCGCGTCCGCGTGATTCGCCCTCACCACTGGAAGCGACAACTTTTTTGTCATTAGACAATCTAAGCTCTATTTCGAGCGCTGGTTTTAGATCCGAATCAAGGATTTTTTTTGCGATCGCAATATGTATAACATTATTCATTATTCAATATCTATTATTTGATGCTTTCCTATTTGTGACATCAGCGTATCTCCATACTATTATTTTTCCTTTACCAGAGAATCTTTTAAAAATTTAATAATTTCAACTGGCTCTGGATCGACGCCGTTGAGCATTGCTAAATAATATGAAGTATAGTCGCCAAAATGAATTGATAATAATTGCTCGGCAATTTTATTTGAAGCCGGTGTTGGCTGGATAATTTCATATTGAATTCGTCGTTTGGTTAAAATTTGAGCTGTGATGTCAATACGGAGATTATTGCGCTGATTATCAAATTTTGAGCCAAGCAAAATTACAAAAATTTTACTATTAATACTTTCGGGAAATTCTGTTCCTACTAGCGAGTTGTGATTCATTTCAGGAATTGCTTCAAAATACGATGCAGTTTTAGCATTTTCATTAAATTGACCTTTATATCGTCTAGCTACTTCCTGCATAATGCCAGAGCCAATAATGACTGGAATTTTTCCGTATAATCTTTCCGCTAATTGCTTGGCTTGGTTTTGAACAGTTGGTACTTCTGGCGCAATTTTTTTCATCGCATTTTTCATTTGTGTGACAGCTTTTTGAATTTGATCGTCATTTATTTCCAATAGCCTTATTTTTTTTAATATCGCGCAAACTGCAGTGTATGAATATCCGAGTGCTGCGCGCGGTTGCGATCCATAATTTATTTTATAATGCGGTAGTCGATGTTTTTTGGCAAACGATTCCAGCGCGCCACCGCTTGAGATTGTGATGATTTTCGCATCTTTTTTTTGCGCTTTTAGCGCGCAAGACAAAGTTTCTTCAGTCTCGCCAGAATATGAGATGGCAATAGCCAACGTTTTACTATCAATATAGCCAGGTAATTCATAATCGCGAACAATTTCAAGCGGTATTTTAGCGCTTTGCGCAACCAATGTTTTTGCTAGCGCTGCACCCATAGACGAGCCACCCATTCCGATTAAAACAATTTTATTGCATTGAATGTAATGGCTGGGCAGAATAAAATTTTTCATCTCTTCCCAAACAACTCCAATTTGGTCGGGAAGTTCATTGATATTTTGGATTATCTGTGTTAGATCAATTTTTTTGTATTCTCCCGGAGTGTCTAAAATATTCATAGTTTAAAATTATGTTTGATAAATTTAATATATGTAAAATCAGCTTGAAATGCAAGTGGAAAAAGGTTAAAATAATAAAATGTATAATTATTAATCGACGTTTACAAAATCTACAAACTAATATAATTATGCAAAATGAAGTTATAATAATATAGTAGCAGTATACTTCATTTAATCCATTAACAAAAGGGCTCGTAGCTCAGTGGTAGAGCACTTGCATGGCATGCAAGGGGTCGCTGGTTCGAATCCAGTCGGGTCCACCATATTGAATTAGTCGCCTCGCTCGGGGCTTCGCCCCTCGTTTCGCTCGGCGTGTTTTTGCCGCCACTTTTCCTCCCCACACCCCTCCAAGCGGTGGCAAAAACACGCCGAGCGAAGCGAGGCGGAACATTAAAACAAACTCAAAAATTGCTCTGGGAAATTAGAGCAATTTTTGCTACAATAAAAGCAAGTTAAATTATTGAGAATTTTGTTCAAAAATAGTTTGAGCTTGAGCTAGAACACACCACATTCGTAGATTTCGCAAAGTGAAATGCGCCACCGAAAATGAAGTTGTGTTTGCCCCAACCTCCCGTGCGCGGGCAACAAAAAGGAACTTCCAATATTTATTTTGTTCATCACTTCCTTACTTTGCTTGGCCACCAATTCCATTTTCCCAAAAGTGTGGCAATAGCTGGGACTAGAATTGCTCTAACAACAAATGTATCAAGGAGAATACCAACAGCTACCGCCAGTCCGACCTGAGACAACATACGTAGTGGTGCAAACGCCATAGTGGCAAAAGTACCAGCTAAGATTATACCGCAAGCAGTAATTATTGCTCCAGTTTTCTCGGAAGCCACTTTTATCCCAGTTAATGGATCAGATATTCTTGACTCTTCCTTAATTCGAGAGGAAAGAAAAATGTTGTAATCCGCCCCTAAGGCAACTAAAAGAACGAAAAGAAGGATGGGAATTATGTAGCTTATGCCACTGTATCCAA
>PFTZ01000052.1 GCA_002789815.1 Candidatus Berkelbacteria bacterium CG_4_9_14_3_um_filter_39_23 | reverse complement strand
TTAACGATTGAATAAAGCCAGCTTGGCAGTTGGTCAATCGGAAAAAACACACCGCCTAAAAACATCATTGGAATGGTAATTGCAGTTGCCATTCCCTCGGCTGCAGAGGTAGTGGCAGATAATGATGCGATCGCAAAACCCATCGCCTGAAACAGCAAAGCGCCGACAAGCGAGATTAAATAAATTAGCGCGATACTGCCATAAATGTGACCGTGAAATCCAAATACTCCAATAGCCAAAATTAGGCTAATTTGACATAAGTTTAAAATCAAACGGGAAAAAACCTCAGCTAAAATAAATTTCCAAGTTTTAAGAGGTGTTGTGGTCAGTCGTTTCAAAATTTGATCCTCGCGATATTTTGTAATGCTAATTGCAATTCCTTGCACCGACGAATTCATCAGCGCCATACCAAGCATCCCGATTAAAATAAAATCATAATAATTAAAATTATTGGTGCTGGTTTTTTCTTCTTTAACACTAAAAATTGGCTGTACGTTTTGGACATTAAAATTCGCTCCAGTTAAAAAATTGTTAGTAAAATTCAAAATAATGGTTGAGGCGCTGATATTTGCCGGGTCATAATGAACAATTAGTTCCTTAGGCGAATCGGGTTTTATTTCGCCAAAATTTTTTGGAATTTCAAAAACCGCTGTAATTTCATTTTTTTTAAGTGCGTTTTTAGCGTCATCTATATTATTAAAATCTTGTTTGTCAAAAATTTTTGAATTAATGATGGTTTTTTCAAATTGTTGGGCAAGTTGGCTTTGTGAGTTATTAAGAATTGCCACTTTGCCAACGTTTGTTTTATCTCCACTAAAGAAAAAACCAAAAATTACTGTAAACATCAATGGAAACATAAAGCTCCAAAAAAGCGCTTGCTTGTTTCGCGCCATCATTTTTATATTAGCAAAAAATAATTTAATCATTTGCTTTTTCGCTTTCTCCATTATTTTCAATTGTTTTGCCTGTCATCTGAATAAATACATCTTCTAGCGTGGCGCGCGATACTGATAATTGCAATGGACTCAATAAGTTAATAATTTTTAATGCCTGATTTAATTTATCTTGATTTTGACATTTTAATTCAAATTCTGTTTGCTTGGAAACAATATTTTGCATCTCGCCCAGTTTGACTAATTTTGAAAATGCTACTCGACTGATTTTTTTCACTAAAAATTTAACTTTAAAAGGATTTTCCGCTTTTTCGATTAACTTATGAGTTTCGTTGATGGCGATAATACTCCCTTTATCCATAATCGCAATACGGTCGCAAAGTGTTTCAGCTTCTTCTAAATAATGCGTAGTGAGCACAATCGTCTTGCCTTGATTGTTAATTTCAGTAATCAGTTTCCATAGATTGCGACGGGCGAGCGGGTCAAGTCCGGTTGTCGGTTCGTCAAGAAAAACTAGCTCGGGATTGTTGACTAAACTTGCGACAATGGAAAATCTTTGTTTTTGTCCGCCAGAAAGTTTTTCAATGAATGTGTTGGCTTTATTTTCTAAACCAACCATTTGCAAAAGCTTAATCGGATCCTTATATGTTTGATAGAAACTGCCAAATAATAATAAAATTTCCCTTAGTGTTAAAAATTTATAATAAGCGCTTGATTGCAGTTGGACGCCAATTTTTTCCTTGATTTTACTAGAATCATTAAGCGCGTTATAACCAAAAATTTTAATGCTTCCGCTATTGGGTTTTCTGAGCCCTTCAATCATTTCGAGCGTAGTTGTTTTTCCAGCTCCATTTTCACCCAATATGCCAAAAACCGTATTCTTTTCTACATAAAAGGAAATTTTATTAACCGCAATTAAATTTTTATATTGCTTGCATAAATTTTTTACTTCAATAATCTTTCTTTTGAAAATGAGCTTTTTTGTTTTTGACATAATTATACTTGATTATGGCGGTCGTTTTTTAATTGTAACAAATATCTGATCGTTTCATTGGAGTGAGCAGTAAAATTTGCATATCCTTGTATGCTAAATTCTTTAATGTATTGTTCTGTGCGACCAAAGAGGTTGGCTAAGTTCATATCTGTTGGGAAAGCTATAGTTAATTGTTTTAGATATGGCAGAGCTTCTGTCAGCGCGTTTTTTTCCACATCATCAATTTCCTGTTTTGTTCCATAATTTTGTGTTCCTTCGGCAGGAATTTTATTAAGCGCTTGGATTGCTGATTGGATTAGTTCATTAATATTTTGCAATTGATGGACGCCTTCGTTGGTATATTCATTTTTCATAATTTTACAATATCAAATTAATGCGTAAAAAACAATGACGACGCCTTGATAATTTATTATTTTTTGTTATAATAATGATGTATTTGAATGTATTGCCTATCGTTGAAAAGTAGGAAAAGGAGGAAATAATAATGCCGGCAACGGATCTGGTGCCAATTGGTGATAAAACGCCAAGGCAAGATACGGTTCACAAGCCTAGGAGACACCAACAAAAGTTAATTGATGCTAGAGATTTTCGACAAACTTTTACAATTGGTGAGCATTATCAAGCCAAAGCTCAAAAATCTATCAAAAGAAGCGGAATCGTTGTAACAGTTATGACTAAAAAACGAAATATTTGCGCCGGGTTTGTGCCACAAAGTCTTATCCCAGAATCAATATATGAAGGTTTTTTCCACTATCTTGTATTCGTTGAAAGTTCGCCAAACAGCCCAAAACGGTGGTATAAAGTGGAGTTAATCAAGGTTGATTATCAAGAACAATTTCTAACTTTCAAAATTATTTGCGAAATAAAAGCACCCTATCATAAATATTAGAGTTACTAACAATTACTCAATCAACTTCGTTCTTATAATTTTTTAAGAACGATTTTTTTTAAATCGGAACTTATTTTCAGCAAACGCAACTAAAAAATATTTACAGTTTTTTCTTTATAATAAAAATCAGATTTTGGTGTTTGTTGGAAAAAGTCAGAACTCATTTTGAACGAAACTCCGATTGATTGCCGCGCTTCGCGCGACAGAACCAAAACTGAACGCTCGGGCGGGCAAAAAGGAAGAGGGTTGGGGGGGAGGAATCCCGTGTCGTGGCACGGGACAAGCTTTTGCCCGCCCTCGCTTTCGCCACTTCTTTTTCCGCCACCGCCGAATTTTGTGCCAGTGAAACTGGCGCGTCGCCCAAAATTGGC
>PFTZ01000089.1 GCA_002789815.1 Candidatus Berkelbacteria bacterium CG_4_9_14_3_um_filter_39_23 | reverse complement strand
TTTCTAATTTTAAAACCTAGAATCAAGAATTTAGATTCTGCTATTTAAGTTTTCGTCTGATAAATGCCGGGACTTCGATTTCTTCATTTTCTTCCTCGTCCTCAATTTCCGGCTCTAAATCGTAATTGGGCGATTCGATTTCTTGTGGTTCTGGCTTTACTCCGTGGATATGCCGAGAGAATTTTTTTTCTGTTTCGTGCTCAAAACCAGTGGCGATAACAGTGATTTTGATTTCGCCTGCCATGGCTTCGTCAATAATCGCGCCAAAAATAATGTTGGCGTCAACGTCAGCTGCTTCGGTGATAGCTTTGGCTGCTTCGTCAATTTCGTACATTGATAAATCTGGTCCGCCAGTGATGTTAAACAAAATACCTTTGGCGCCATCGATGGAAAGTTCAAGAAGCGGGCTGTCAATTGCCATGCGCGCGGCTTCGATGGCGCGATTGTCGCCAGTCGCGCGCCCAATGCCCATTAGCGCTGAGCCAGCGTCCTCCATAATAGTGCGCACATCAGCAAAGTCAACATTAATTACGCCGTGGAGCGTGATCAGATCTGAGATGCCCTGCACGCCTTGGCGAAGCACATCGTCAACCACACCAAAAGCGTCAAAGAGCGATGTTTTTTTATCAATAACTTGCAAGAGCCGATCATTTGGGATGGTGATTAAAGTGTCAACCTTGTCTTTTAATTCTTCTACTCCAAGGTCAGCGACTTTTTTCCGTCTCATTCCTTCAAAGGCGAATGGTTTGGTAACAACGCCAACAGTCAAAGCGCCAAGTTCTTTGGCGATTGAGGCAACCATGGGACCAGCGCCCGTACCAGTTCCACCTCCAGCTCCATATGTAATAAAAACCATATCAGAACCCTTGAGTGATTCGTAGACTTCTTCTTTATTTTCCTCGATGGCTTTTCTGCCTTTTTCAATGTCAGCGCCAGCTCCGAGTCCGCGAGTTGTGTCTTTGCCGATTTGAATTTTTGTTTGAGATGGATTGTTGGCTAAGTCTTGCGCGTCAGTATTTATTACCACAAAATCAACTCCGCGCATTTTAGCTCCAATCATTCTTTTTACGCCGTTTCCGCCTGAGCCCCCAACGCCAACCACGCGGATAACAGCAAATGTTTCAATGGGTGATTCTTGTTCATTCATAGTAAGTTTATTTATGCAATAAACTTTTTAATCTGTCAACCCCCCCTCAATCAAAAGGCGGGTTTGTTCGGTGTTTGTTCGTGTGATAGATCGTGAATGACCACAAATTTATTTGTGCAATCTGTGTGATTTGCGTATTTGCGTATTATGGCAACAGTTGCTTAAAAAATCCTTTGATTTTTCCTAAGTATGAGTTCAAGTCGCGGGTGTTTAAACTGCCAAAATTAAAAGAAAAAGTGTTTTTGTTTTGATAGCTATCGTCTAACCCTTCAAGCATTAACCCAGTGGCAGTATGAAACTGGGGCTGATCCAGAAGTTCAATTTCGCCTGAAATTTCAAGGACCGGATAACCCATTTGGACTGGCAAATGCAATTCGTCTTTGGCAAGAGCCACTGCGCCTCTTACCAAACTTCCGCCACCAGACAACACTACGCCAGCGGGAAGCATCCCGTCTTTTTGAATTTTTTTCAGCTCTTCCCGCGCATGGTCAAATATCTCCTTCATGCGCGCTTCGCAAATTTCATCAATCAGTTCCCGTTCCACTTTTTGATCCTCTCTAGGATCGATTTTTTTTAAATCAATTTTGGTTTTTAAGCTTTCGCCTAATTTGCATCCAGCGAATTGAATTTTTACCTGCTCAGCCACTTCAAGCGAAGTTTTAAGCCCAATAGCAATATCATTGGTTACATGGTTTGAGCCGATAGCTAGGATATTGGCATGAACCAAATCACCGTCTTCCCATACAGTTAAAGTTGTGGTGCTGGCTCCGATATCAAGTAGCAACACGCCGACTTCTTTTTGCTTTTTATTGAGCAATGTATTTGATCCACCCAGACCATTGAAAACAAAATTATTGACCGACAAACCACTTTGGCTGACGCATTTTTCCAGATTTCTGAGCGCGTTCGTCGATCCTCCGATAATCATTACCTCAGCTTCAAGGCGAATGCCTGTCATTCCCAGCGGATCCTTGACGCCACTTTGTCCATCAACAATAAATTGCCTTGGAATGACATGAATAATTTCTTGGTTGGGCGGAAGTGCCACCGCGCGCGCAGCTTCGATTACCCGTTTAACGTCACTCGGGTCGATTTGTCCGTTTGGTTTTGAAATCGCGATAATTCCTTTTGACAGCGTGGTGATAATGTGCGCGCCACCCACCCCAATCACCGCTTTGTCTATGGGCGCGCCAGCTTTTTTTTCCGCTTGTTCCAAAGCGCTGGAAATACTTGACAGGCAATCCTCAATATCATTGACAATCCCCTTTTTCAAACCAGAATTTTGCGCGCTGGAAACAGCTAACACCTCGATCAGTCCTTCATTGATTTTGCCAATCACAAACGCAACCTTGCTCGAACCAATATCTATCCCTGCAATAATGTTGCTTGATTTCATTTTAGAAATAATAAATGCTAAATTTTAAGCGGATAACTTAATTTGAGATTTGAGACCGCCTCTATGGCGATTGCCGATGAGGCAATTTGAGATTTATTCCTGGTGGTGTTTTCCAATTAAATGATTCAATCCGTGTTCAAATAATCGGGTTAAATCATTTTCAATTTTGACAAAGTCAGCACAAATTACAATTTCACCCAGTAACGCTGGCGCGTCAATTTTAGCGATTTCAGACAGATTATTAAAAACTGAAAAACTTAAAACATCAGTCGCTTGGTCTTTTTGACGATATTTTTGATTGAGTTTCTTGATCTCCGTCCTTGAAACAATACTTACATCAATTATAAAATGTTTTTTGCTGTCTGCCAAGAGCGCCCTGGAAATTTGCCCAGTTTTTGATTTTGTTTCTTGGGTTAAATTGTATTTAGTGCGATTATGCCAATAGATCATTTTGGATATGAGATTCTTTGATGGTGGATTATTTTGACGCCTTCGATAAAAGCGTTTTTTATTTTTTGCATCTCTCCTCTCGTAATGCCACTGAGCTCCAGTTGTCGGTCAGTATTTTTTTCTTGGATAATATGATCAACGATTTGGATAATTTGGGGCTCGGTTAATTCTTTGATTGATCTAATTCTTGATTCAACATTATCTGCCAGCATTAAAATTCCAGCTTCTTTGGTTTGCGGTTTAGGACCTTTGTAGGCTAAATCCTGTTTGCTAATTTTTTCGCCTTTTTGTTGCAAGTGTTTGTAAATAAATGAAACTTGCGATGTGCCGTGCGACTGAATAATCATATCAATTACTTCTTGGGGCAAGTGGTATTCTCTTGCAAGGCTAATCCCTTCGTCCACATGGGACTTGATTTTTTTTGCCAATTGGATCGGTTTTTTAATGTTTTCCTCTTGCTCTGTCGCAGTTTGGTTTTCAATAAAAGCCATCGGATCTTTGGTTTTGCCAATGTCGTGATAATACCCGCCGATTCGCACAAGGAGCGCGTCCGCTCCAATGGCTTTGGCAGCGCGATGACCTAAATTTGCCACCATTATGGAGTGGTGAAATGAAGACGGCGCGTTTTGTTGAAGTTTTAAAAGTATCGGGTGCGAGAAAGTGTCCAGGCGAAGGAGCGAGCGCATAGTGTTGAGATATTCTTTTAAAATCGGGGTGGTAATAAATACAATATAAGTGATCAGTAGCGCTGAAAGGAGTGACGCAACCACCATCATAAAAAAGCGCCAGAAAGTCGAAAATTCAAAAGTGCGCCCGATTAGATTAAAAATAAAGCTTAAGCCAAAAGTGATAGTGGCAATTGCTACAAAAAGTAGAATATAGTAGCGAAATTTTTTGTCCATTTTTTGGTTTTTAGGCGTTGAGTTTTGTTTTAACCAGTTGTGCAATTTTATCTCCGCTGGCGCGCCCGGCAGTTTGAGCCATCACTGCGCCCATCACTTTGCCCATATCTTTAATATCTTTTGCGTCTAGTTTTGCAACCATTTCGTCAATTATTTTTTCAAGCTCGTCAATCGGCATTTCCTCAGGCAAATAATTTTTTAATATCTCTAATTCGTCTTGTTCTTTTTGGGCGCTTTCGTCCCTTCCGGCTTGTTTGTACATTTTTTGTGATTCTTGCCGTTTTTTGATTTCTTGTTCAATGGTTTTCAAAATTTGCGCATCATCAATTTCCTCGCCGGTTTGTTTTTCTTTGTTGGTGATAGCGCTTTTGAGCATACGGAGCGTTGAAACAAGTGTGGCGTTTTTTGCTTTCAGGGCAGAAATAAATTCAATTTCAATTTGTTGTTTTAAACTCATATTTTAGAATTATTACAAGATGGCGAATACCTCGGAACTTGCTCCGAGGATAAAGCCACCACCTTTGGCGTAATAAAGAATGTCGCGGGGCTTGCCCCGTTGGATTCTTTATTTTAATATCCGCGACGGATTTTGCGACGAGCTTGCAAGCGAACAGCTTTTTCCCTTAGAAGTAAACGAGATGGTTTTTTACTAAAAAAACGACGATCTTTAACATCAGTCAAAATTTGGCTCAGCTGAACCTCTCTATTAAACTTTCTCAGTTTTACTTCCAAAGATTCTTGTCTTACATTCATTAAATAATTTCACCTCCCTCTTGTAGCGAGGGTTATGGTTAATCCAATTAAAATTGAAATTTATGCCATTGGTCCCAGCATTTTTCCGCCTAGCAAATGCAAATGCAGATGATCCACAATTTGCCCGCCATGGCTTTTGGTATTAAAAACTAAACGATAGCCGGTTTGGTTGATATTTGATTTTTCAGCTAATTTTTTAGCGGACAAAATCATTTTACCCAGAATTTCAGTATCTATTTTTTCAACTTCCGCAGTGCTGGGGATATGTTTTTTGGGAATGATTAAAATATGGACTGGCGCTTTGGGGTGGATATCGTTAAACGCAAATATGTCATCAGTGTCAAGTTGTACTTGCGATGGAATTTTTTTCTGGCTAATTTGGCAAAAAAGACAACTCATATTTAAATATTAAATTCCAAATAAGTTTATGATTTTAATCTTTGGTATTATGGATTTGTTTGTTATCTGGATTTAGCGATTGGTAATTTATTAAAAGTCAACAATTATCTTGGAATTTGCTCCGTTGGGTTTAGTGGTACTTGCGGATGTAATCGCGCCAATTTTTTTTTAGCCATCTGCGCGACAATATAAGTATATCATCTAAACCCCGCTCGGTCAATTCATTTTTTACAACTGAACCTAGGTGCGGGTGGCGGTATTTTTGCGGATGGGGTGAAAACCAGCCTTGAGCATAATGAGTTAGCTCGTGCATTATCGTGGCATCAATCACAAAATCAGGAATTTGTTGATCCTGAAAATGTCCATTTATCGTGATGATGGTGTTGGGGTTGTCTCGCCTTCTGCCGTGTTTAATCGAGCCAAGTCGGGTTTTTGTCGGGCGACCGAATTTGATAATTAGATTATTGGAAATGGTCAGATCCGGGAAATAACGGTTTTTAAATTCTTGCAGGCGATGTTTTAGCCATTTGCTGTCGCGCGGATTTTCGCCAAAATTAGTTCTGCGACGCAAATTAGGACGAAATTTAATGATTTTATAAAACATAGTTGTATTATAGCGGATAATTTTCAATACTCAAACATTCGCGATTATTTGCGACTCATTCGCCAGCAAGTCGTAAAGTATTGACTTTTAGCATATTTTCTGTTATACTGCTCGTGTTGTTCTGTAAACCAAAATATCAACTTTTTCTCTGTTAATTGATTTTGGAGGAAGGAACGACGGGAGTAAATAATATATGTTAACCCTAAAAAGGGTTTTCTCAAACAATGAGTCAAAAGGCTATCCTATACTTGAATTTTTAATTACCGCTAGCATTATTGCGCTTGCGTTCTCTTTAATATTGTCGCAAATTACATTGGCAAAAAACAATATCCCAAAAAGTGTTGAGACGAATATCAAACTTGACCTTAAGCAATCAATGCCTATTATTTCGAAAAATGAAAAATACGAAGTCAAGCTGTCTGCGTCTGATTATGAGGTCAAATTAGCCAGTCAAAAAGCAACTGCCAAAAAGAAAGAACGGATCGAAATTTTAGCAAGATCAAACGAAGGTAGAGCTGAAGGAATTTCATTTGATCAAAAACGAGCTTTGGTTAAAACCACCGCCCAAAAATTTGGTATCGACTGGAAAATTTTAGAAGCTGTTTGGCAGGTTGAGTCCGGTAAATCGTGGGATACTTCCAAAAAATCTTACGCCGGAGCGCAAGGACCAATGCAGTTTATGCCCGGAACCTTCCGCGCTTATGCTGAGGACGGCGATGGGGACGGCAAAGCGCAGATTAACGACACTAGTGACGCCTTGGCATCTGCCGCTAAAATGTTATCACAAAATGGGCTTACCACAGGCGATTCCAACCGCGCGCTTTTTAACTACAACCATTCAATGGCTTATGTTAATCAAGTAAAGGGAATTGCCAGCTCTATTGTAGAGTAATGACTTATGAAATTTTTCATTGCGCTTATCATTGACAAAATTTGATTTTGTTTTATATTGAAAATATGGCAAATGAAAAAAAATTAGAAAAATTGATTAGTGAAAAATTTGCTTTAGCGATTAAGCATACAGACAAAAGGTTTGACGAATTAGCTTATATTGTGTCAGATGGTTTTTCCATGATGGGAGCTCGATTTGAAAAACGATTTGAACAGATCGATCAACGATTTGAACAGATCGATCAACGATTTGAACAGATCGACCAACGATTTGAGCAGATCGAGTCGCGACTGCGTCATATTGAAGCGCGGTTAGATATGCTTGAAACAGATGTGGCATTTTTAAGATCGATGAGAAAAGATTTGGAGCTAACTAATCAGCTACTAGATCAAATGGTTACAAAAAAGGATTTAGAAAAAATTGAAAAACGAGTGAAACGGCTTGAAAGAAAGGTTGGCATCGCATAAGCCATAGGTTTTTATATCAAAGTATTGACTATCGTTCTATTTTAATATAAGATAAACATATCTTTGTTTTTTGATAATTTGGAATATTGAGACGCGAGGCACGAGGAGGTTTTGCAGTGAACACTCAAACACAGGCAGGATCAGCCAGTTGGTATGTTCCCCAAAAGCATGGTCGGGGCAGATTAAGAATTGTTTTAAATGTAAATCAGCTAGCCAGTTTATATAACCAAGGTAAAACATATCAGGAAATCGCGGATTCGTGCGGAGTATGTGCCTTTACTATCAGCCATCGGGTGCGTGAGCTAATACAAGAAGGCACAATCAAATCAAGGAAGTCAATACGCGATCGTTGTTACGCCAGCCAAAGAGAAAAAAGGGCGATAACGCTCAGGCAAATTGTTATTATGTATGATCAAATGGCTACATATGAGCAAATTGGTAAAATATTTGGCGTAACTCGTGAAAGAGTCAGGCAACGTATAAAAAGAGCAACTAGTGAAACAGGACAAAGAATTTTTCAAGCAAGAGAAAACTTTATTGGTCTTGCCGAGGCAAGGAGCAGATTGAGTGTCAGGGTGCCTTTGGCATCGTTGAAAAAAGCATTTGCCAGTGGCGAAATTCCTGGTATTCAAAATATTTATTCAATAAAAACATATATTGATTGCCGACATTGGGAAATGGTTGAGCAGTGGGCGCGAGATACGCAAAGCAGACGATGCGTGGCTT
>PFTZ01000093.1 GCA_002789815.1 Candidatus Berkelbacteria bacterium CG_4_9_14_3_um_filter_39_23 | reverse complement strand
AATTAAAGATATTCCGCTGACTGATGGAATCACGATTTTAAACGAACCAGAAGAAACAATTTTTAGCGTGCAAGAACCAAGAAGCGAAGAAGAACTGGCTGAACTAGAGGAAAAGCCAAATGAAAATATTGAATCAGTTGCAGTGGAAGAAAAAGGTAAAACAGAAGATGAAGAAACAACCGACGAAACAAAGGACAATACGCCCATTCAGCAAAAAGCTGAAACAAAAAAAACTGAATAATTTTGGCATTTTTTGTTTGGGATGCGCGCAAAACGAAGTTGATAGCTTAAAAATAAACGAACTATTATCAGGACGCGGTCTAAATTATACCAGTTTGGCAAAAGCAAATTTTGTAATAATTTTAGCGTGCAGTGTGCGCCAATCAGCCATTGATCGAATTTGGGGCAAATTAAATTTATGGAAAAATCGGAAAAAAATCTATATTGTTGGTTGCGTGCTGGCGACTGACAAACAAAAATTAGAAAAAAAATATCCATTTCTCACAATTTTAGCAACCGAATGTTTTTTCAAACAAATCCCTCGACTATTCCCAAAGTATCCTCCTTTGATTAACCTTCTCTCTTGCGAAAATTTTGAAAACAAGCGCCATCGAAGTCGGCAGACGCCCGATCACGCTTATGTGCCGATTCAATTTGGCTGTGATAATTTTTGCACTTATTGCGCTGTGCCATACACGCGAGGCAGAGAAAAATCGCGTCCTTTGAAAAATATTATTCAAGAAATAATAAAACTAATAGGGCAGGGTAAAAATCACATTACGCTCCTTGGACAAAATGTAAATTCGTATGGCTTGTCAAAAAAGGAAAAACAAAAAAATATCCAAAATCTACGCCAGCTAACTGGCGACAAGCTACTTCTTGAAAATGAAAAAAAGTCAATTACGCACAATAATACTGGTTCTTTTTCTGATCTGTTATGGAAATTGGAAAAAATTAATGGGCTAAAAAAACTGGATTTTCTCTCCCCTAATCCGCAAGATATGACCAGCGAGGTAATCAATTGGATGGCAACCAGCCAAAAATTTAGCGGAAAATTAAATTTACCGCTTCAGTCTGGCTCTGATAAAATTTTACAAAAAATGAACCGCCGTTACAGCGCCCAACAATATCTGGCGCTGGTTAAAAAAATTAAACGCGCCGTTCCCGACATCGAGCTGACCACCGACATCATCGTCGGCTTTCCCGGCGAAACTAAAAAAGATTTTGATGCAACGTTCAAAATCTGTCAAAAAATCAAATTTAAAAATATTTATATCGGCAAGTACTCATCCCGTCTTGGCACCGTGGCGGAAAAATTTTTTAAAGATGATATTGCACTTAAAACAAAAAAGGAACGGTTTGAAAAATTGAATCAATTGCCAATGCGGTAATTATAGCCCCACGCATCTGCATATGTTTTTTGATTCCCCAGTGGTAATACCGTTGCTCCACTTCTATCGCTTTCTAATTTTGCAAAGAGCACATAACCTTGCATTGTTGTTGCACACGCCAAATTGAAGTTCGGATCAACCGGATAATAAGTATATGTAGTGTAATTTTTCTCCCCAGTGGTTGGTTCTATTCCGTTCCATTTTGGATCGGTTGGGATACTGTTAATATAATGCCCTAGTAATAACTTATTGTACAAAACATTCTTTTTTAGTGTAGTTCCGTTTCCGCCAAGTTTGCCAGTCGGCTCAATCGTATTGTCGCAGGTTGGATACGATCCATTGTCATCGTAATACATCTCAAGCGCCTGTTGCAAATTGGCTAAATCACTTTTACGACGCGCGTCGCGCGCTTTGGCGGTTTGCCCGGAAAAAGAAACAATAGCAATACTACTTAAAGTAGAGATAATCGCAATTGTTACTAATAGTTCGATCAAGGTAAAAGCTTTTTTATTTTTTTTCATTCCCCACCTCCTTCATTTTATTATTTTTATCATTATCTCAACTATTTGCTTGGCTGTCAAATTTTTCATTTCCTTGTCCCCAGCCAAAGAAAATTTACCGCTTATTTTTTCTTTTTCGCCATAAACTAAAATATATGGAATCATCTGCTTTTTTGCGTTAAGCACCCGCTTTCCAACAGTATTGTTTTCATTCATCACCACAACGCGAGCCGGCTTTAATTCGTTGGCTAATTTCTTTGTGTCTGACTCAAACTTTTCCGACACAGGAATAATGGCAATTTGCACCGGCGCCAGCCAGACTGGCAGTTTGCCTTGAAAATGCTCCAGTAAAATAGCGATAAATCGCTCCAAGCTACCAAACGGCGCGCGATGAATCATCACTGGTCTTTGCTTTTTCCCATCCGATGCCGTATATTTTAAATCAAACCTTTCCGGCAAATTGTAATCCACTTGGATAGTGCCAAGTTGCCACTCCCGCCCTAAATTATCCTTCACCAAAAAATCCAGTTTGGGTCCGTAAAAAGCAGCTTCACTTTTTTCCTCGGTGAACTTCAAATCAGATTTTTGCATTACATTTTTAATCGCTTTTTCTGCCTTTGACCAGCTTTCATCAGACCCGACATATTTTTCCGATTCGCCTCGCAGTCCAACACGAACCTTGAAATCATAAAAATCAAATTTGGCAAAAACTTTTTTCGTCAGTAAAAGCACATTTTTTAATTCTGATTCTAGCTCGTCTTCCGCCAAAAAAATGTGCGCGTCGTCAATGGTAAAACCGCGCGTGCGAGTGAGTCCCATCAACTCGCCAGTTTGCTCGTAGCGATAAACCGTCCCGTACTCAGCCAGACGAAATGGCAAATCGCGATAACTGCGGACACTGCTTTCGTAAATCGCGATATGGTGAGGACAATTCATTGGTTTTAAAATATATTTTTCTTTGTCAATCTCTATCGGCTGGTACATATTTTTTCGGTAAGTATCCCAATGCCCTGATTTTTTGTACAACTCCAATCTCCCCAGATGCGGAGTAGCGACAAAATCATAGCCAGCAACGCGTTGTTCATTTTCCAAATAATCCATCAATAATTTTCTGATTATCGCGCCTTTTGGCAACCAAAGTGGCAGTCCAATGCCGACTTTTTCGGAAATATGAAAGATGCCTAATTTTTTGCCTAATTTACGATGGTCAATCTGTTTCATAATTTCATTTTACCAGATTTTTAACTTTTTTCCAAATTTGTCTGGATACTTGTTCCCGGCTGGCGCTTCCGTTAATCAAGTAAATTTTTTCTTTTGGTAATTGAGAAGGTAAGACCAGATAATTTTTTCTAACTATGTCCAAAAAAGATTTGTGGCGATCAAACACTTCCAGCTGTTTTTTGGTTTCTATTCGCTGGCAGGCGATCTTGACCGGCAAATCTAAAATAATGGTAATGTCAGGCAAACGAAATTTTTGATGGACTCGGAAAATTTGGTTAAATTTTACCCCCTGCGCCTGCTGATAGGCAAAAGTGCTGTGTTTATGCCGATCGGAAATCACGATGCCTTCAAAATTCTCCAAAGATTTCAAATGCTCCCGTCGGTCCTGAATGAATAATTTTAACAATTCGGTTCTATGCAACTGCGGTCTTTTTGACTCGGCTAAAATTTTTCTTATTTTTAGACCGTATTTTCCGCCGGTCGGCTCACGAGTAAGCAGTATTTAACATCTTTGCGGTTTTCAAAAATTCGTTTTGCCAGTAAAATTGACTGGGTGGTAGTGCCGGCGCCGTCAATACCCTCAATTACGATGAACTTATTCATTTTTCTAAAATTAAAAATGTATAGCGATATTGTTGGTAGCGACTTTTTCTTTGATAAATTACTTGCTTAAAATTCCGATAGTCAGGGAAAAAAGTATCGGCGCCGGGAAATTTTTTATCAACCACAGTCAGATAAAGCCGATCCGCCAATTGAAACGTCTGAAAATAAACAGCTCCGCCACCGATAAAAAAAATTTCTTTTCTCTCTTTGACTTTGGCTTTTTTAACTGCTTCGGCGATTGAGCGCGCGACCACCGCATTTTTGAATCGGACTTGCTTTTCGCGCGTTAAAACAATGTTTAAACGATTAGGTAAAACGTTGGGCAGAGAAAAAAAAGTATTTTCTCCCATAATCACTGGGTGCCCGGCGTTAATTTCCTTAAATCTTTTCAGACCCTCTGGTATATGCCAAAGCAATTGGTTATCCTTACCGATTTCGCGGTTCTTGCCGATAGCGGCGATCAGGCTGATGCGCAACTTAGGATTTTCCATAGTGAAATTTAGGTTTTAGATTTTAAATTTTAGATTATTATCATATCGCAATCGAAGCTTTGATACTCAGATAGGGGTTATAATTGATTACTTCAAAATCTTCATAATTGAACTTAAAAATATTTTTTACCTTGGGATTAAGCCTAATTCGGGGTAAACATCGGGGCTTTCGGCTGAGCTGAAGTTTGACTTGTTTTAGATGATTTATCTTAGCGCCGTTATTCGCTTTCCAAGCAGTCCATTGTTTGCCGTAGATCGGACCGAGTTCGCCGGTTTTGTCCGCCCACTCATCCCAGATACCAACGCCGTGATTATTCAGATATTTGACATTGGTGTCTCCCTTCAAAAACCATAACAACTCATAAATCACCGCTTTCAGGAAAATTTTTTTGGTAGTCAACAAGGGGAAATTTTTAGACAAATAATAGCGTGATTGGGCGCCGAAAAGACTGATGGTGCCAACGCCAGTTCGGTCGCTTCGCCTTTCGCCTGTCTTTAGGGTTTTGTCTAATAAATCAAGATATTGTTTCATGAAATACTACTTAATTCCCGGCACTGGAAATTTAAGAGCTAATTTTTTTACTTGTTGTTTGATTTTGATCAATTTCTTTTCGTTGCATATATTTGAAAGTGCATTTTTTATCAGATCGGTAATCATCGCAAAGTCATTTTCTTTCATTCCGCGCGTGGTGCATGCAGCAGTGCCGAGTCGAATACCAGACGGATCAAACGGACTGCGTTTGCCAAATGGCACCGTGTTTTTATTGACCGTGATACCAACTTTGTCCAGAGTTTCTTGCGCGATTTTTCCAGTAATTTCAAAATTGCTTAAATCGATTAAAATCAAGTGGTTGTCGCTTCCGTCACTTACTAAACTAAATCCTAATTTTTTCAGCTCTTTAGCAAATACTTTAGAATTTTTAACAATCTGCGCCGCGTATTTGGCAAAACCTGCTTTCTGCGCCTCGCCGAAACAAACCGCTTTGGCGGCGTTGATATGATCGTGCGGACCGCCTTGCAAACCGGGGAAAACTGCTCTGTCAATCGCGCTAGCATATTTTTTTTGACAAAAAATAACTCCGCCACGCGGACCGCGCAAAGTTTTATGGGTGGTAGTAGTTACAACATCGGTAAATGGAAATGGCGAAGGATGAACACCACCCGCAATCAGTCCGGCTATATGAGCGATATCCGCCATATGTATAGCGCCAACTTTTTTAGCGATCGCATTAAATCTCTTAAAATCAATCATTCGTGGATAAGCAGTTGCTCCAGAAATTATCATTTTTGGTTTAATTTTGAAAGCTATCTTTTCCACTTCATTATAATCAATCTGCTGATTGTCGCGTCGGACGCCGTATTGAAAAAATTTATAAGCCTTACCGGAAAAATTAACCGGGTGCCCGTGGGTTAAATGTCCGCCTTGATCTAAACTCATTCCCATCACTTTATCGCCGAAATTGAGCAAAGCTAAAAGTACCGCGATATTCGCCGGCGAGCCGGATAAAGGCTGAACATTTATATGCCAGTTTTTTTGCGACCCCTGAGGAACAAATAAATCCAGCGCGCGCCTTTGCGCCAGCTCTTCCATAGCGTCAATATTTTTTTGCCCGCCATAGTATCTTTTACGCGGGTAGCCTTCGGAATATTTATTGGTTAAAATAGAGCCCATCGCCTCCATCACCGCATCGCTCGTATAATTCTCAGACGGAATCAACTCCAGCCCTTCCCTTTGCCTTTTCTCTTCCGCTTTGATAATTTGATAAATCTGCGGGTCTGTTTTCTTTATTTGGGTATATTGCATTTATTATTTTGAATTGTCATCCCTCAACTTCGCTCGGGACAAGCTTTGAGATTTAAATTTTGAGATTTGAGATTTTCCCTGTCGATCCAAATCCTCCTCGACTTTTCTGTCTGATATTTTTCATTTCCTTCCAATTCGCTTTTTCTATTTTGACAAACACGCCTTGCGCGACCCGCTCTCCCCTTTTTACTTCAATAATTTTTCTACTCGGATTAAAGACTTGGATCAAATGCTCATCGTTAACCCCGCAATAATCTTGGTCAACAATTCCAACTGAATGCGGAAAAACCAAACCAGTTTTTCTGGGCATTGACGAACGAGGCACAATCAAAATCATAAACCCGCGCGGAATTTTTATTATCACATTGCCGGGAATCAACCCGATCTCGCCGGGTTTTATTTTGGTATTTTTACGCGCCACATAATCAAATGCCACCGCGCCGTTAGTTTCATAGCGAGGCAAAGGTAAAGAATTATCAACCCTTAAAATCCTAACTTCCATTAAACTTTCTCACTTTTACGCCACTGCTAGTAAACATTTTTCTTGACAAGCTATCCATTTGGTAGTAATCATCAAAATAAATCACTTCTTTTATACCAGCATTGACGATTGACTTGGCGCAAAAAATACACGGGCAATAAATAGTATATAGGGTTGCGTCCTTGGTTGACATGCCGTGGTATGCCGCCTGAATGATGGCATTTTCTTCAGCGTGAACGCAAATACACCGATCAAGCGCCTCACCTGATTTGATTTTACTATCATTACATCTCGGACATCCGCCTTTAAAACAATTTTTAACACCCTTTGGCGTTCCATTGTAACCGGTTGATATAATCATTTTCTCTTTTATCAAAATCGCTCCGCATTGCCGAGTCAGACAATTCGAACGTTGCGAAACATCTTCCGTAATTTTCTTAAAATAATTATCCCAACTAATTCTAGTATAATTTTTGGATAATTTCATCAATCTTCCTTTTTAATTCTTTTATATCGTGACTATTATCTATTGTCAAGTCAGACATTTTGATTGTCGCCTGCAAATTTAGCTTGGCGCCAGTGCCAAAAAATTGCTCTCGTTCTTTTTCAATAAATTTATGAAAAATTTTAAATGCTTGATCGCTGGGACGATTTCTTTTTAAAATTCTTTTGTGCCTAATTTTTGCCGGACATGATATGTTAAGTAAAATAAAATTTTTTTTATTTTGCAAATACTTCACTTCATCGGTTGTGCGAATACTCGTTAATACGCAATTTTTACCTTGACATTTTTTAAGCGCCCGTTTTGCCAATTCTGCAAATCCAAATTGATTTTTAATTTTTATCCCCATAGCAACAAGGTTGTCAATCGTTTCGGGAATTTTCGCTTTTTTAAGTTCATAACGCACTTCGTTTGAAAGTGAAAAATGTGCAAAATTTTTTTTGACTAAAATTTCAGCCACTGTATCTTTGCCTGCTCCCAATAAACCTGTTATTCCAATTATCATTATGCTATAATTATCCTATGAAACAAAAAATCACTAAATTAAATATATCACAAAGAATTTTCCAAAACAAGCGGGCGTTTTTTGATTATGAAATTTTAGAAAAAATTGAAGCTGGACTGGTTTTGAAGGGCGACGAAATCAAAGCTATCAGAGCTGGAAAAACGCAACTCCGTGGCAGTTTTGCCAAAATTTTTTATAGCCAAAAAGTACCAGAGCTTTATATTGTCGGACTTTATTTGGGATCTGAAAACCAAGACGCCCAGCGAACACGCAAATTGTTAGTTCACAAAACTGAGATCAACAAGCTCATCGGCAAAACACAGGAAAAAGGTTTAACTTTAATCCCAACTCGTCTATATTTTAAGCGAGGCAAAGCCAAACTCGAGATCGGCATTGCCCGCCCTAAGAAAAAATGGGATAAGCGACAAGCAATTAAAGAAAAAGAATTTAAACGAAGCTCAAAATTTCATCGATAAAAAATCAAATACCCTTTGTTTGAAAATGCGCGAAACTTTTTTAAACGGAACCGATGCTTCCCCCTACAAAAAATCACGAAGTCCCATTTGGTGCGCGCAGGAGGAATCGGACCTCCAACCTTCTGCACGTCAAGCAGACGCTCTGCCACTGAGCTATGCGCGCTAATAATTTTATTTTAATCAAATTTACCCCAAAAATCAACTTTCCAAAACCTCCAACCCTGAGGTTGGAGGTTTTAATTTGGGGTATTATTTGTGCCATCTACATATTTGAGTGTTACTTTTTCACCACTTTGATTTTTCTCACTTTCGGCTTGACTGGTTCTTTTTTAGGAATAACAATCCGCAAAGTCCCATCTGACAAATCGGCTGTCACCTTTTCATCGTCCACTAAAACTGGAAAAGCGACTGTGCGCTCAAAGCTTCCGTAAGCAAATTCTTTGCGGTGAAATTTTTTATCTTTGTCTTCTGCTTCCTTTTGTTTTTCGCCCTTGAGCGTTAAATAATCGTCACCAACCTCAATGTCAATTTCGTCTTCTTTGTAACCCGGCACTGCCACGTCAATCACAAATTCATTTCCTTTTTCGTGAATGTTCATTGCCGGCACACGAATGTTAGACGCGCTAGTTGACGCAAACGAATCGTCAAAAAAACGATCGATTTCCCGATGAAGCTCGCCCAAGCCACGAAAAGGCGACCAAGGCATAAGATCTCTGTCCATTATATCTCCTTTCTCCTCAATTTTTTGAGGAAATAAATTATTTGTTTCTAATGCAAAAATTTCGGATAACGCCAAGTCAAACAAATCGCAAATTTTGCACGCCAAGGTAAGCGACGGTTCCCACATTCCTTTTTCCAACGCAAAAATTGTCTGGCGAGAAACTCCGAGTTCTTTAGCAACTTGTTCCTGCGATAAGTTTTTATTTCTGCGCAGGTCTTTAAGCTTGTTTTGTTTGTTTTCCATACTCCGATTGTAAAGAAAACTTTACATTTTGTCAAGTCATAGCCTAAAAATCGCTTAAAAAATTACTGCTCTAAAATAAAATTGATTTCTCACTAAAAAATTCCCCTTCTAATATCAAACTTCCAATCTCTAGCCTCTATTTCCCTTTTATCACTCCGAGAACTTTTTTCACAATTTCTTGCGAAGTATAATCGCTTTTGCCGATATGCAATTTGGCGCCGAGTTTTTTTGATTTTCCTGCCACCATTTTGGTTGCCAAAGCAGAGTAGGTAATAACCGGATATTTTTCCGTCAAGCCCTCTTTTTGCAGTTGCGCGAGAAGCTCGAGCCCGCGAATCCCAGGTACAAGCAAATCAAGTAGCACTGCGTCTGGCTGATTTTCTTTGATCAATCCAACAAGATCAAAACCTGTCTCGCTATGAATAACGGTAAAACCATTTTTTTGAAACTCGTGCTTGTATATGCCGATGAGTTGTAAGTCATCTTCGATAATTATTATTTTTTTCATATATCCTCCTAAAATGATTATAATGCCGATTGACTTTTTTGGCAAATTATGCTATGCTTTATTTAAGGTTTTGCAATTTGAAAAATGGGGCTGAAATAGCTTCGACGGGATAAAAGAGAACTGGTTTCAAGCCGAGCAAGTTTGTTTGCCTCGTAAATCCAACGAACAAGTTGTTTAAGTGCCAACTTATTTAAAAAGGTCAAAACCGCTTTTAGCGGATTAGCTTTTGCACCTGTTGTTGCCTAAACGCGACAACCGTCAATAGATTTGTCGATCGGCTGAATCTTGCGGCGTCATAATCCGATCTACGTCCTGGTGAGATAGTTTTGGTAATCAGGATTAAGTTAAAACAAAAGCATTCGCCTTGTGCGATCAGGGGTCTGTCGGCAAATGTGCTTTTTAAACGAAATTTGTCAAATTCGTAGCGAAATTTTTTATAAGCGACGATGTCTATCAATGGAAAAATAAGCGGAGGAGTTTAGAAAAAATTGCAGTAGAATTTGGCAAATTGCAGTAAAAATGATATTTGTCGACAGACCCCACAAAGCTTGTCAACTGCCTTTTTGACTTTATTTCGGACAGGGGTGCAACTCCCCTCAGCTCCATTAAAAAAAGATGATGCGTTAGTATCGTCTTTTTTTAATTAAGTTGAAGTTGCGCCAGGGAAAGGGGTCGGGAAAACACCTGTTTTCCCGCGCAGGAAGGCAGTCCCAACATAAGCATATGTTGGGCGTTGGAAACCATCGGTGTCCAAAAGGTGCTAATCTCCCCTCAGCTCCATTAAAAAATACTTGAAATAGTTTTCAAGTATTTTTTTATTTTCTACACAACCAAACACTATCTTTATGTCTGCGTATTTTTGAGTTTGGGCAATTCCTGAACAAACACTCCGATCGTGGCAGCCACTGGAACAGCCAAAATAATACCGAGAATCCCAGCTAATTTTCCACCGATAAGCAGAACCAAAATTATAATCACTGGTGAAAGACCAACCGCTTTTTGCATAATTTTTGGCACTAAAAAGTTCGACTCAACTTGTTGCACAACAATAAAGAAAATCAATACTAACAACCCTTGAATCGGAGAGATCGTCAAGGCAATAATAATCGCTGGTATGGCGCCAAGCACTGGTCCGATATAAGGAATAATTTCCGTCAGTCCTGCCCATACGGCTAGTGTCAACGCATACGGCACTCCGATAATTATCAACCCGGCAAAATCAATCACGCCTACAACAAGTGCTAAAAATAATTGCCCGCGCATCCACGCGCCCATTTTCAAGCCAACCTTTTGCATTATTTCAATATAGGTTTCTCGATTTTGAATCGGTAAGTATTTGTATAAAAAATTTTTAGCGCCTTGCTCCTCCAAAAGTAAATAAAAGGTTAAAACTAAAACCGTGAACACGCCCACCACTCCACCGATAAACCCAACCGTGGTGCTATAAATTGAAGATGAAACCGTTTGCAGTTGGCTAGCCAGGGAAGTCAGACTTTGGGTGGAAAAATCTATCACATCGCGCCAGGCGCCAAAAACCGGAAAAATTTGCTTACTTAAATATGGCAAATCATACGATAAACTTCTAACTTGGGTGGCAACTGGCGGGATAATCACAAAACCAATCAGCACAAGGCAGGCGAGAATTAATAAATATACCAAAGATGTGGCAAGGGCGCGATTTATTTTTTTTGACCAAAAATCAACCACCGGTGAAAGCGCGGCTACCAATACTAAAACGATAAAAAATAAAATAATAATATCTTGCACTGACCAAACCAGCCAAACCGCAAGAAGAGCGGTAATCACTTTAAGAATTGATACCCACGAAATATCAACGATAATTTTTTTCTCGTCCATAGTTATATTTTATATTATTTATCTAAAATTGCAATTCAATATTTTTAATTACATAACTTACCCAATCCTCAACTCGGCGATATTAAAGTCTCCTTAAATTAAAACCATAAAAATAATTTTAACTTCTCATTTAAACAACTGGCGACAACTTAAATTGCGATAATTTGCGTAAGTTGTATAAATCAACATTTTAAATTTTAAATTTAAAATAGTTATTTAACCGCTGGCAAAACTAATTCGGTTTGCGTTGTCACTTTGGCATTTCCTCCTATTTGCTCAATGATTCCGCCTTTTCTGGTGAGCGCGTTTTCCAGCACATCGCTATCGCCAATGACTTTAATTACTGGCTTAGGAAAATTTTCCTCATCTAAAAAAGTATTCATCACCACTCTTTGGTCGTCAATACTGATTGCGTCAGCACCGATATTGCGCAAGGCATTGATTAAATCAATTAGTTGGACTGTTTGCAGAAACTCGCTTGGCTCAATCTGCACGCCCGGACCGACGACCTCTGTCAAGCCACTGATAATTTTTAGCTTTTCAATATCTTTGGCGATACTTTCTTCGCTGTCATTGTCTGTGCTGGCTAATTTATTTTTTTGCTCTTGCAAGTCCCTTTGCTCAGTTAAAAGTTGCTGATTAGTTTTGATTAGTTCTGAAACTTCCAGCGCGATTACACTAGACCGCTTAGGATCAATAAACTCATTGATTTTACTTTCAATTTTCAGTTGCGAAACAATCGCGTATCCTAAAATCATCGCCACAATAATTAAACTTGAGTATTTGATTATATATATTTTCATTTTGTTTTTGCGAAATTGACCGAAAAACTAGCCCCAAACTCATTGACCGTGACATCTAATTTCTCGGTATTAAAAACCAACCCCTCGCTTTTAACCCGTTTTTTAATATCTGATAAAGCATTGGCATCTTCAAGAACTTTTTGAATTTTTTTCTGATCTCCCTCCACCCGTATCACAAATGGATTGGTAATTTTTGTATTATCAACCAAAATCGTATTGATAATGCTATCAATTGAACTGGTATTGGTCAACCGCTCGTCATTGACTGAAATCGCCTGCGCATCTGCTCCCCATAAAACATTAACTAAGTCTCTGAGATCGGCTGCGTGCACTATACTATCAATATTGGGTATTTCTTTGCTTGAATCAGCCAAAGTAACAACAACCCCCTTGCCTTTTTTTTCAGTTAATCCGACTTTATCTTTTAACTGTTCCAATTCCTCAACCATAGTTTTTGCTGATTTTTGCTGGATTTTTATTTGCGCTTGCGACTCGTCAATTTCTTTTTTTAACGCTTTGATTGTATTTTTTGTCTCATCTTGATCGCGCGTTAAGGTTGCCTGAGCTTGGGTTAAACTTAAATACGGCGTCACTGGGTTTAGCACGCGAGAAGGAGTGGTTTTAAATTGAACCGCAAAAAGCCAGCCAATGCCGATACCGACAATAGCGAGCATAATCGTCATCTGAACTTTCAGTCTTTTTTCTTTGGTGAACATAATATTATTTTACACAAAAATACTGATATTATAAATTGCGCAAATTTTTCATAGATATAATTATAAATGAAATTTAATTTGAAAGCAAAATTCATTGCCCCCGAGAGAAAACTAGCCTCTACCCAAAATAGAAATTTCTTATTTTCTACCTATAATTGTCTCTGCCCTCACTGTGAGTCGAACACAGATCTAGAGCTTAGGAGTCTCTTGTTCTATCCATTGAACTATGAGGGCTAAAAATGTTAATCGCCTCTCTAATTTGAAAAAAGTCTGAATTGGTCGGGGATGCGAGACTCGAACTCGCGACCTCGTGCTCCCAAAGCACGCGCGCTACCAACTGCGCCAATCCCCGTAAATATGATTGCGATCTTCCAACAACGCCATCTTATTGTGACGCTATATTAACTGTTTGCCAATAGGCGAAAATTTATTTGCTCCCGAGTTCAATTAACCGTTGCGCAATAAATTTTGCGATATTTACCCCACTAATCTTTTGATGCAAAATCAAGCTACAAGCCGTGTTGATTTCGTTAAGCACAAATCCTTTGGGTGTTGAAAAAATATCAATAAAAAATATTTCTCCATTAAATACCCGAGCTGATTTTTCAGCTAAATTTAATAATTCTTTGAGTGGATTGCGATATAATTTAATATTGGGATTCAAACAAACGCTACACTTCCACCCATTACCCGGCTCATCAAAAAAAACCGCGCCTGCCAAGGCTTTAAACTCAATTACTATTATCCGACTGAGCCTGGTATAATCAACATATTTTTGGCAAATAACTTCATCGGCTGGGATCGTATTAATGTTGCCAAGCTCGCTCAGGTTATCTTGACGAAAACAAAAAGCATATTCTCCTTGCCCTTTGCTTGTGAGTGGTTTAACGATTACTTTCCCCCATTGCGGTATCAGCTCCTCCACTTTTTTCATCGCCTCGCTTTTTTTGATTTTAATCGTTATTGCGCAAGGCAAGTCATACTTTTCCATCTGGATGCAAGATAAATACTTTTGACTGGTAAGCTTGGTTGTTTCTGGATTGTTATAAACTCTATACCCTTTATCTTCAAGCTTTTTTAAAATTCTATAAACCTGACCCGGATGAGCTGTGCGGGTGTGAATGGTAGTATTGCTAGGCTCCAATTTTTTTTCTTGTAGCAATTCTTCAACTTTAATTATGGTTGTCAAAAAACAATTAAAACCGGCTGATATAATTTCATCAGCTATCATTGAGCTATATTTATAGCCCTTGGAAGTATGAATAATAACAAAATTTTTTATTTTTCCCTTTTAATTTGAATTGTAAATATATTTTACCAGAAACGAAATTATAATTCAACCATATAAAAAATCCGACGGGGCAAGCTCCGCGGTATTCTTTACTGCGCCATCCGTCATCCGCCAACTGGCGGAGGCGAAGTGATGGCTTCATCCTCGGAGCAAGCTCCGAGGTATTTGCCGTCTTGTAATAAAATATATTAAATCTGTCTACCGTGTGTCAATCACAAAAACGCCATTGCCGATTCTGCTCGAGATTGGCAACTCGCGAATCCAGCCATAATCTTTATTCATATATGAAGTCGCGCCAATTACCATAATGCCTTTTACGTCTTTCATTTTTGGCGTCAATCGTTCGTATTTTATATTGTAATAAGCTGGCGCCTCGTCTCCGTCCCACCAATAATCCAAATATATTTTTTCGCCTTTGAGCTCCTTTGTTTGGTAAATTTTAATCCGCTTTAGCTCCTGCCCCCAATCATAGTTTGAATCCAGGAGATATTGGTAGCCATGAGTAGTCCCAACCAACGAGCTAAAATAAGTGATATGAAATGGAAAAACCGCTAAACTTTCAAGCATAAAAAGTATTATCAATAAAATAATCAAATTTTTAATTTTGAAATGTAATTTTGAGATTTGTATTTTGAGATTTGAAATATAGTATCCCCAAAACCCCAGCAAAACAAATACTAAAGGATAAATCGCCAGCAAATGCCTGGCGCCAAGATTTGCTTTGGATGTCATTGAAAACAGCAAAAAAATAATTGCGCTAACTGAAAACAATGTCAACGAAAAATCAAAATGAAACGCCCGTTTAATTTTTACGATCATCAATCCAAGCAAAAGCACCAACGAAATCAAACTGGTTTTCATCACTAATGCCAAAGGAAAATAATACCACCAGCCACTTTGGTTAAATTCCCCCATTAAAAACGAGCTGTGCCCGCTCGCCACATGACCTAAAACCAAAACTAAACCCTTGATATAATCTGGCGCGTAGAAAAATTTAATATGCGGGAAATAAGCCAGCGTGATTATCACCCAATGCACTGCTAACGCTAAAATAATTAATAAATATAGTTTTTTCAGCTCTTTTTTCCAAGCAAATTTTTTAGTATATAACCAAAGTATCAGCCCGACAAATGCGATCGGATAAAAAATTATCGCAGTATATTTTGACAATTGGAGCAATCCCATTAAAAAACCAAAAATAAACGTATTTTTGATATTTGGCTTTTTGAAAAAATTCCCCATCCACCACACCGATAAAAGAAAAAACAAAGTGACGCTAATGTCAGTGTTGGTAAGCTTGCCATGGGCGAGCATTATTGGTTCAAACGCCACGAGAGTGGCAGACAATAGCCCGCCGCGCGTGCCCCAAAACGATTTTGAAATAACATAAACCGCGACGGTGAGTGTAAGCGTTAGCATAATTGTCATCAGCCGTCCGGACAAAATCATTTGATCAGCGTTATTGCCACTTGAATATAAAAGTTCTTCTCCGAACTGACGCGCTGGCTTCCAAGTGTCGGTTTTAAAATCCCCTGCCTCGCTCCAAAGCGCGTTAAAATCATCGGGCAAGTTGATTTTTTGAAACATCAGCGGAATCGCCACCAGCATTTTTTGCAGAGGCGGATGTTCGGGATTAAAGCGAAAATCGTGAAACTTTAAATAAGTATAACCAGCTGGCAAATGAACATTTTCGTCAGTTGTCGCGCTGTCATATTTAGCTTCATAAAATAGGACAAAAAATTGCAAAGCTAAAATCAAAATCAAAAGTAATGTCCGTCTCATAATTTTATGATAGCACAAATTCGCGTTTTGGTTAACTTTTCACCTGCCTTTTGTCGGTCACCCGAAAGCCCATATAACGCCCGAGCATCAGGCGCGTTTGGGCGTCAATAGCTGGAATAGATGAAAATAAAATTGCCACAATTGGAATCAAAATCCATTGGGCAAGCATATAAAACGATTTAATCGGATGAAAATTTTTCGGACGAGGAGGTAATAATTTCATAGAAATAATCGCTGAAACCATTAGCCCGACCCAAGCAAATCCAAGCAGACGCGTTGCGTAGACCCTGACATTGAAAACTAAAATTGTTTGATTGACATCTGGGCTCATCAGTAACGGCAACCAGCCGACAATCGCGATAAAGATCGAAGCGGTTGCCCATGAAAAATTATTTTCCAAAAAACGAAAAGCTTTGGTAAATTTATCCCAGAAACGGATATTATTGCGCGTAAAAGTTTGGCTTAAAATAAACGGCGCGTGCTCAATCCCATACGCCCACCTTAATCTTTGTTGGTATTGATTTTTTATGGTGTCTTTTATATTCTTCCCCATCACCGCATCCATATATACTGGCAAAAATAACGGCACCACTCGGTGGTGTCCGCCCAGCCGATAATAAGCGCGCCAAAATTGTCGCGAGTCCTCATTGACTACTTGGCAATTCCAATAATCCATATCCTCAAGTGTTTTCAAACACATTGAATGGGTGGAAAAATTAATCAGGCGCCACGGACGCGTTGACTCTATTATTTGCCAAAACGAAGAACCAAAAGCTAAAATGCGGGCGATAACTGTGGCGTGCCATATATTATTGGAATATATTGGGATAGGCTGGAAACTGCAACGAGTACGGTCAGAAGTGATGATAAAATAATAAGACAAGCAATTAAAATACTCTTGATGGAAACGGGTATCTGCGTCAGCAGTGGTAACGATAACTTGTTCTGGCTTAATTTTCTTGTCGCGAATTATCTTTGATAAAATTTCAGCTGCCCAAGTAGCGTTTGCGCCCTTGCCCGCCATTTCTCCCAGCGCTAATTTATGCGAAGTAACAATAAAATCAAAAAAATGCTTTTGATATTTATCTTTAAGGTGCTTGACTAAAATTTTTGCATTTTCTTTATCGCGGTCCTCTGTGGCTAGCACTAAGATAATTCTATCACCCGACGTATGGGCGTTAACGATTGATTCAACCGATGGCTCAACTATATCAATGCTTTCTTTATAGTTGGTAAAAATAACTGCGTGCAACAGATTTTGCCTAGGCAATTCAGCCAACTTTTTTGACCAATCAATCAACAACTGTTTTTTCATTTTTTGATAGCCAGAAAAAAGATGAAGCCCCATAATAATTGATTTATAGACCCAGTATAGATCAAAAAGCAAGATAAAAATTATCACCGGAATCGGCGCGATGAATGTAAAAATAATTGGGAGAATAATAGCGCTCCAAGTTAACGCGCCTGGCAGAATTTCAAAAAACCTAATCAAAAAAACTTTTTTCATTTGGTTAATCCAATGAGTAAGAATATATTTAACACTAAAATAATGTCAGCGGTAAAAATTAAAAAATAACTAGCCAGACGATGTTTACTGAAACTAAAAATTGCCAATATGGCGTTAAACACAAAAATTCCGAGCGACAAATATACCACTTGCGGATAGCTAGTAAAGTTTTGGTATTCGTAGTAAAGGTAGCCAACGCAAAAACCACCGACGATAAGCAATACCATATTGATCCAATTTTTGATAAATTTTAGCATATGATTAGGGTTGGTTTAGCCGGAGGCGAGATTCGAACTCGCGACTTGCTGTTTACGAAACAGCTACTCTACCCCTGAGTTACCCCGGCGCAACCATCATTAGCGACAGACCGGAATCGAACCGGCGACCTTCTGCTTGGGAAGCAGACATTCTACCACTGAACTACTGTCGCTCGTATAGGGTTTGTCTGATTATACAACTTACGCAAATATCTACTTGTTATTTATCAAATCAGATAAAACTTCCAGTCTATATCGTATTTTCAGAGACTTGTAAGCGCGACTGGCGTGAGCACGAGGAATTTGCCAGCAGGTAAATATCCGAACTCTGTAAATACTTATACAGACTGGAAGATGCAAGTTGTGTAAGTCGTATACGACGTTACTTTCTTTGCGCTAATCCCACGGGTTTTGTTTCATACTCCAAAATTTTACTTGAAATTTCCGCTGACCATTTATCTTGGATCCAAGTCTACAATTTACAAACCGTATCGCCTTCGCGCACTTTGTCTGCGACTTTGATACCGACCGCCTCGCCTGTTTTGGCGCTTTCCACTGATTTGTGATCAAGCTCCAAACTTTCCACTGTTTGCTCGATTTGGGTGGTCGCGCCGTTAATCGCGATTTTGTCTCCCACTTTTAATTCTTTGGAAAGCTCGATGATGCCAACACCGATTTTCGCAAAGAAATGGGAAATTTTACCCACCTCTTGACCTAGTTTTTTTTCTTCGGTCATTTTACTTCTTTCTCCCCTTTATTATAGATTTTATTATAGCGATTCTTGTGCAAAATAGCAAAGCCTTTTTTATTTGTACACTATTCACAACATACGCAATTTGTATCTTTTAAGGTGGCGAATGTCATTTTTAGCTTTTTACTTTTCGTTTTTCACTAATGATCGTGTCAAGTAGCCAAACTATCTAACCCAACTCGACCGATTGGGTAATTAGAAAATCTAACTGAAATGGATTTCCTAAGTGGTT
>PFTZ01000025.1:1576-2002 GCA_002789815.1 Candidatus Berkelbacteria bacterium CG_4_9_14_3_um_filter_39_23 | reverse complement strand
TTTCAAAACTCTCCCGCGCCAAGCGTAAATTTTCCTCTGGCTCGCCTTCTTTTAAATCATATTTAGCCAAATATACTCTGCCGAGCTCGGCAAAAATATATGGGTTGGTTGGCTCAAGCTCGCTGGCTTTTTGATTGGCTGTAATCGCCCACTCGGACGCGCCTTGCGCCACGCCCATCAAATTGCGAAGCACTAAACCCCTCACATTCCAGTTGGCAACATTGCTGGGATTATTGTCTATCGCCTGCTTGGACGCGTTGATTGACCCAGTGGCTAAATTTTGCGCTTCAAGCGCTATGTCCTCTTTTTTCGCATCCTTTTTTTGCGCCACCACATTTAATTTTCCCAGATACATTTGCGACAAATCCTGCCAATAAATATCTGGTCCGGGGTTGAGCTTGGTCGCTTCCTCCACTTTGGCAATCG
>PFTZ01000025.1:0-1557 GCA_002789815.1 Candidatus Berkelbacteria bacterium CG_4_9_14_3_um_filter_39_23 | reverse complement strand
CTTCCTCCACTTTGGCAATCGCGCGACTAGCCAAAGTTTCTGTGGCGATAATATCGCTGGTTTGTAAAGCTTCTTGCCAAATTTTTAAGCCATGAAGATATTTAACATCAGCCACATATTTTTGCACATTGATAAGGAAAAATCCGGCGCTGAAAATCAATGCCACCACCAGTAAAAACGAAGCGCCCACGGCGCGCGACGAAGCTGGCACAATCTCGTAAATTTTAATGGCTTTTTGATCAAAAGTGGCAAGGAGCGCCAATAAAAACCAAAACAAAAATAATAAAGTAAAATTGGCTGGATACAAAAATTGGCTGATAGCAATGCCGGTGAAACCAGCAAAAATGCCCAGACCCAAAATCCAGCGAGTTTTTTCCGATTGGTTGTCAGACTCGGTTTTTTGCAGTGAAGTCAAAAACTTAAATCCCGCCAGCCAAAACAACCCGTAAATCAACGCCAGACAAACTGCCCCTAAAATCCCGGCGGTAATCAATTGATCTAAAAATTCCGACGCGCCCGCGCTAAACCGAGTATTCCAAAAAGCTGTTTGGTTTAAATTGGCTGGCTTAAACTGGGTAAAGTGATAAACGAAGGTGCCTGGACCAGTGCCCAGATAACGGGCTTTGCCTGACACTTGTTTGGATAAACTAAATTCTGTTTTTTGCTTGAGCGAAACTTCAGCCGGAAACTCGGGCATTCCAGGAATAGGATTTTTAAAGATATTAAAGAAAAACAGAAAGAAAAAACCGACCACGATCGTAAATATCGCCATCTGCACCATTCTCATATTGGCTTTTTTAGTTCTAACATTCGGCGTGCCAAAAATAAACAGCACGGTGGCGCCGGCGATCACAACCAACCACGCGCCCCAAAAATTGGCGATAATTAAATAGAAAAATGCTATTGCCAGAAAAATTGCCAGAAAAAATTTGATAATATGTTTTGAAATAAACAGCATTGCGGTGGCAATTGGAACTAGGACAGCTAAAAATATCGCTAGACTATTGATGGTGCCGACGGTGTTGAAAGATATGTTTTTGGTAAAATCCCAGGGCAGGAAAAAATGACCGAAAATCTGCGCTTCAGCCAACACCTCTACTGCCAATCCAGACATAATTAAAGCGAAAAGTAACCATAAAATTTGGCTTTCCGCTTGGACGCTATTTTTGCTTTCTTTTGGATAGGAAAAAATGTTAGTGATTAAAAAATACAATAGGACAAAACAGAGCGTGGTAACAAAAGAAGCGGAAATATGAAGTGGCCAGCCCCAAAAACTGCCGTATGACCACTTGGAGTAAAAAGTGGAAATGCCAGATATAATCAGCCAGAGCGCCACTGGAACTCCCAGCATACTCATATTTAATTTTATTTTTGACGAAGACAAAATCCGCAAAAGCCACGCCAAGAAAATCACAAAAACCGCGCCGATAAGTAACATTTGCTTGCTATGATCAAGGGTATTTATCGTCCATGGGAGAACAAAAATCGGGGTGAGGGAAATGACAAGATAAATCGCCAGCTTGGCAATTTTGCCCCAGAGATCGATTCTTTTGATTT
>PFTZ01000040.1:8134-8276 GCA_002789815.1 Candidatus Berkelbacteria bacterium CG_4_9_14_3_um_filter_39_23 | reverse complement strand
AGATGATGAAGCCCCCAGTTTTCCCAACCCTAGGTACGCTAGGCGACGGGAGGGAGGGGTTGTTCGCGAGCATTCGTTACCCCGCTTTTGGTTACCAGTTTCAACCGTTTTTCGATTGCGCTGGCAACAGTAGGGGTATGAA
>PFTZ01000040.1:0-8012 GCA_002789815.1 Candidatus Berkelbacteria bacterium CG_4_9_14_3_um_filter_39_23 | reverse complement strand
TTTGGGATTTGCGACTTGACAACATTGTAAGACAAAATAAAAAAAAGTCAAATGGTCCAGAGTTCGGATATTAGAATTCAGATATCAGATGCAATATATAAACAAAGCGTTAGAATCAACGTTTTAATTAGGATAACATTCGCTTATTCGCGCGAATAGGCGAATAATCACAATGTATTGATTTTAGTTTGGGGCTTTCCAGCAAAATTGGGTCAAATTTATTTCTGTGTCGCAAACACTACCCATCTGGCATCGGTAGTCCCGGGTGGCCAGCAGGTCATAAGGGTGATAGTTTTGTCTTTGGGATCGTCAGCCGTGGGGTCAAGGATTGACCAATCGTATTGATCAACCTTTTTTGACTCGGCGACAGCGTAGACAATTTTTTCGCCTTTGTAATAGATATTAAATTCGTCTTTGGCTTTCAGCTGATTTAAATCTTTAAAAATTTCTTTATAATCGCCCGGCTTATCGTGATAATACTTTGAATGACCAAAGATAAATAGATTGCCCAGCTCGTCCGGATTTTTTGTGTCCTTAAATTGCGCCACACCATTTTCAATCGCTTTCAAATACACTTCTTTGTCGTAACCATCTACTTGTGGAATGATCGGCGCCCAGACATTGACTTTGGCAATATCAATTCCAAACTGCGAAATATCTACTTTTTTTTGTAATTTTAGCTGGGGGAGCAGAGTGCGTGTTAACTCTTGACCGCTTTGCTTGGAAAGAGCCATAATAACCAGCAAGATTGCCAGCACTACGCCCAGCGCGATAAACTTTGTTGGTCTTTTTTTAAATAATACTTTAATTTTTTGCCAAATTTTTTTCATCAGATTATTTTATAATTTATCAGACTTATTACCAAAGCCCTGATTTTTGTTCAGGGCTTTGGTTTTATGCACAGTATCTGCCGATCTCTACGCTTTGCTCACTTTGTAGCTTTTATATCTTATCAAAACAAGAGGAATTGCCAGGATTAGTAGCCAGATAAGATTTAAACTATTGGAACCGGTGGCTGGCAAAGCAGATGACGCGGTTGGAGTAGCATTGACCTGAGTAGTATTGGTTGAGATGTTGCCAGAGGAGTCGTACGAGCGAACTACATAGTAATACTTGGTTCCAGCTGTTAAGCCAGTATTTTCATAGCTAGCGGTAGTGGTTGAAGCAATGGTGGTTACCAAATCGCCAACAGTGCCAGCAGTGGTCGAGCGATAGATTTTAATTCCGGTAAAGTCAGCATCGGTCGGCTTGGTCCAGCCGAGGGTTATTTTTTCAGTGCCAGCAGTGGCGGTAATACCAGTTGGCGCTGATGGCGCGATTGTATCTGTCGCAGCAGTGACCGCAAAAGTGGTAAAGTGGGAAGTTTGTCCAGTGACCAGAATTTGGTCAGTGCCGTCAGTTAGATCGCCATCTCCGTTTTGATCTTTTTCAATAGCAGTGACCGATCCTTCAACTGGCGCCCATTTACCGTTTTCCTCATCGTAATAACTCATTGTTGCCTTGGTGCCAAAGTCAGCCAAAGTCAAACCGGCATTTTCCATATCTTGTTTTTTGACTGGAATAGTGATGACAACCGAGCTATTGGTGGAGGTAATCGATTGACCCTGAGATGACTGAACTGAAATATCTATGCCAGATCCGCCGAGCGGTTTATCTAGTAGTTGGCGTGGCACTTCAACCGTTGATTGGGCGGTGATTGTTATATTTTCTCCAGTGCCATCGCTGTCTAACGCGTCTTGGGGAATAGAAATTGTGGCGCCATCTAGCGATCCGTCAGTAAATCGCACTGCCTTGGAATTATCGCTGTCAAAGGTGGAAGTAAGGGGAGTGGATAGCGCGTCGCCTGACGCAACGGTGAGGTTTTTAGTAATGCTTTTTGAAGCGCTAGTGTCAATCGCTACGTCATCTGAAATTAGTGGTGTTACTTGCGCTGACGAAGTTGATGTCTCGTCTTTTTCAGCCACCACATGCCACTCGCCACTGGTTACATTAACAGAATACTTACCATCTGTGTCGGTGGGCACTTCGATTGATTCGCCATTGTTAGAGTAGGCGGTGATAAATGCTTGTGAAACCACGGTGCCGTCTGTCTTAGAAACCGTGCCACTCAATACCACATCAGCTGTTTGAAAAGTTAGAGTAACGTCAGTGGTTGAATCCTTGGCTAATGTGTATTCGCTTGATTTTGGTGGCATCCAGTTGTTAGCGCGGAGTGTTTCGGGAGATAGGAATGCTTTGAATTTAAATGTGTCAGCCGGCAGTCGCAAGGTTATTTTTCCATCAACATCTGTGGTGTTGCCGAAATTAAAGAAATGATCCATTTTAGTGGCTTTTTCAGCTTTGCGGTTGTCTGCCTCAACAAACGCGTTAGCCACAGCATTGCCACTGGGGTCCTTTACAGTCACATTGATTGTTGTATTGGCTTTTTTCATCACAATATCTTTGGTGACAGTCGCTCCAGACACTGGCGTTACCGTAGCGTCAGTAAAGGGCTGTTGGAAATATCCGCTGTCCGGGTCAACAAAGTAGCCAAGGTTGAGCGATCCGCCGGCTGATGGGACTCGCATTGAATAAGCGCCAGTCGCTGGGTTGGCATCGCCCGGAATAAATCCTCCTTTGCTGTTGGTGGCTGAAACAAAAGCCATTACTCCGGTGACGGTTGCGCCGTCCTCGTCTTTGAGCGCTCCAGAAATGGTTGAGTCGTTGAGCAGTAATCTGATAGTGGCAGTGGCATTGCCAGCTGTTACATCAACACTTACCACGTCGCCAGATGAATAATCTGAGCCGGGAGGCGTCATCATACGGAGGTTGTAGACACCAGCCGGAACTTTAATACTTGCCATGCCAGGCATATTGGGGTCAATCGGCGCGCCTAGTCCGCCACCTTTACCAAAGTCATTGTCCGTGCTTCCAGCTGGCTCTGCTTCAATAAAACCGAATTCTTGGACTGGGTTGCCGTCTGGGTCAGCCACAATAACACTAATAGTTTTGTCAGCAATTACCGCCGAGAAAGCAATTGTGGCAGTATCAGTTATTTTAACGAATTTGGGACCGCCCATTATCACATAAGTGCTTTCTTGCTGGGTTGCGACAGCTTGAGCGGTTTGAATGAATTTTAGTTGTCTTAAAAACGCTTCCGGTCCGCCCGGTCCTGCGCCTTCACCGCCTTCACCTTTTGGTCCACCCATACCGCCGTTTGCCATACATCCCCATTCGCCAGCAGTTACCGGAATAGAAGCAGATCCGTTGGCATCAGTTATTCCCATAGAGAATCCGCCACCTCGGGGTCTGAAACAGCCCACCATCATATTAGGCAAGCCCTGCTGGTTGACAGATTCTTTAACCGTGGCGGTGATGATTTTGTCCATTTTAATCAAGGTAATAGCGCCGATATTTTTCGTTTCATCGCTACCAACTGATACTGGGTCCATTGAAGGCATAGCGTATTTATCGCCCGAACCTTGCCTCATATCAGTAAATAATTCAATTTCATAAACTCCGGCTGGCACGCGCGCGGAGAAAGCGCCGTTTTGTTCAAGTTGTGTGCCAGTGCCAAAACCGTTTTTGTTGTGAATGCCAATTCCTGCATTGCCGGTTGGGACCGGAGTAACTGTGCCGGTAATAAGGGAGTTGGCGATAATCACGGTAAAATTCACGCCGGTTTTTGATTCAACAGATGAATCTTTGACGAATTTAATTTGATTGCCAGGACCGGAAAATGTGTAGTCAGGCGCGACTTGTCCGGGACCGACCCAGGTGTCGGGTCGAATTTCCCATTTTCCGCCAGTCATAGTCATAGTGTATGCGCCGGCTGAGTTGGTGGTTGTGTTGACAAAGCCAGGACCGTCCATTCTCATAGCAGACACTCTTCCGTTTGCCACTGCCACGCCAGTGCTTCTGACCATTGTTCCTGACACTGACTTGGTGGCTTGAGCCAAAGTAAAGTTTTGCGTCACAGGCGTGCCGGCGTAAGTAATAGTGGCAGGCTCTGGCGAAGCGTAACCAGTGGTATTGGAGTTGGGGTCGCCACTTAAAAATACTTGAATAGTATATGATTTTCCTGATGTTAAACCGCCGATTCCATATTCTCCGTTTTCATCGGTTGACGAGCCAAATCTAATGCCAAAATCAGTGGAATCTTGCGCTTCTACCCAAACATGTTGGGCTACGCCATTTCCCGGCAAAGACACTGTTCCTTGCACGCCGATGGTGCCGATGGTTACGCTGGTAGACCCAGAATCAAGCGTTGAATAGCCAGCATGCGTTTCAATCCAAACACTGTATTTTCCGGCTTTGGACGGATTGGTGATCCCGCTTAATTTTAAAGTTAGTTCTTCGGCTGGTAAGCTGGACGCGTTGACACTGACGCTACCATATTGGGTATCTTTAAAACCAATGCTGGTAAAAATCGCTGACGAACCAGTGGCAACCGCAACATTACCCACCCCAAATTTAGTATCGGGTGGGGATTGGAATCCGAGGTTAACCGAGGATTGTTCAGTTGACGCGGTGGTTGGCGTAAATGTGATAGTGTAGGTAGTTGATGTTGACTCAGCCGAGCTAGCCACAGAAACAGAAGCTGACGATATAGTGCCAGCGCGGGTTGTTTGTTTGTTTTGAATCATTGGCACAACTGCCAATATCAAAATCGCTACTAAACAAAGTGTCCGAACGAAAAATTTTCGTAAATAGTGCATTACTCCCTCCTATTTAATTTATTTTTAATTTATTGCAGTCATTATCAAATTTAAAAATTTTATAATGACTCGTATTTTTTTACTTTAACTATAGATCTTCTAACAAAAAATATTTAACTATATATGTATATTTTATGCTACTTCTAAATCGCTTGTTAAGCCCCAAACCCAATAAGCCAGAATTATATCACAAAGATCGCCGTTTAAAATTTTGTCTAGTTGCGAATAATTTTTTTTCATTCGGTGGTCGGTGAGTCGATCTTGTGGGAAATTGTAGGTTTTAATTTTGTCTGATCGATCGCCTGATTTTATCATCGAAAGGCGCGCCTGCCCCAGTTCTTGGCTTTTTTTCTCATTTTCTAATTTAAATAAACGGCTACGAAGTTCAGCTAACGCTTTGGCGCGGTTTTTAATTTGCGATCGTTCATCTTGGCAAGTGACAATAAGTCCGCTAGACAAATGAGTAATTCGCACCGCGCTGTCAGTAGTATTTACTCCTTGCCCGCCATGCCCTTGCGCGTGATAAACATCAACGCGCAGATCTTTGGGATTAATAATTAGTTCATGTTCTGGCACTTCTGGTAAAACCACGACTGACACCGCTGAAGTATGGATCCGCCCGGATTTTTCTGTTTCTGGCACTCTTTGCACGCGATGAACTCCGCCTTCGGGCAATAAAAATCCATACGCGCCGTTTCCTTTGATGTGGTAGATTATTTCTTTTATCCCGCCGATACTTGATCGGTTTTGCCTCACTAAAGACAAACGAAAACCTAGGTTTTCGGAAAACCGTTCGTACATTCTAGCAAGTTCGGACGCAAAAAGTTCAGCTTCTCCGCCACCTGTGCCAGCGCGAATTTCGAGGAAAGCATTCCGTTTCATACTGCCGTCAGTGGTTAGGTATTCCTTGGTGAGACGATTCACTTCCTCGGTCGCCATTTTTTTTAGCTCTGGATCAGCTTGGCTTATCAGCCCAAAACTTTCCCTAATTTGTGTGATTGGATCAGGCATAAGTTGACAATTTTTACTTTTTTGTTTATTATATATACATTATATATAAAAATCTCCTTTATACAAGGTTAAATGTATTTAAATGGCAAAAAAAATTGTTAAAACAAAAAAGAATCTGGTTAAAGCCACCCCGCAGTTTAACGCAAAAATGTCGGCGGCAGCGGATAAAAAGCAAAAAGTGCTGGAAAAACCAGTCTACTTTGAGGAAACAATTATCAAATGCGCTTGTGGCGCTGAGCATAAAGTTGGTTCAACCAGAAAAGATATTAAGGTGGAAATTTGTAGTGCTTGTCATCCGTTTTTCACTGGCAACCAAAAATTTATCGACACTGCCGGTCAAGTGGATAAATTTACAGCTCGGATGAAAAAATTTGAAGCTTTTAAAGCAAAAAAATTAACTAAAAAACCAGTTAAAGCAGTCGCTAAAAAAGCGGTTGTCAAAAAAAATTAACTGAAGAAAATTAAATGATAGATAAAAAATTAAATTTAATCATTCCCCAGATGCCAAATATCAACGAATTATTTGCGGTTGGCGCTCATTTTGGGCATCCCAAACAAAAGCACCACCCCAAATCAAAGCCATTTATTTTTAATTCATACAAAGGAATAAATATCATTAACCTTGAAAAGACCATTTCTTATCTGGAAAAAGCGCTTGTGTATATTGCCGATGAAATAAAAAGTGGCAGAAGTTTTTTACTAGTTGGCACAAAAAATCAAATCAGCCCCTTGCTAGGAGATGTTGCCAGGTCGCTTAATCTGCCCTATATCAACCACAAATGGTTGGGCGGGACTTTAACTAATTTTGAAACCATCAAAAAAAATATCACCCGTCTTGTTGAGATGGAAAAGGAAAAAATGTCCGACGAGTTTCAAAAATATACTAAAAAAGAAAAAAGTATGTTTGATAAAAATTTAGCCAAACTAAAAAAAAATTTTGATGGACTGCGCAATGTGACAAAATTGCCAGATAATTTATTTGTGGTGGACGCTTGGGGAGAGGCAACCGCTATTTCCGAAGCGCGTAGCTTGGGCATACCGGTGGTGGCGATTACTGATACCAATTTTAACCCAGAAGAAATAGACTATCCGATTCCCGCCAACGATGATGTGGCGCCGAGCGTGAGTTTGGTTTTAAATTTGGTCAAAGAAACAATTGAAAAAAATTTAAACCAAGTGAAGAATTTAGTGGCAAAGCCAGCGGATAAAATTGCAAAAAAATTTGCTGATAAAAATAAAGAAAAAAATGATTGAAAAAATTAAAGCAATCAGGGGAAAAACTGACGCTAGCTTGGCGCTGATCAAAGAAGCGCTCGAGGAAGCCGGAGGCGACGAGCTAAAAGCGCTGGCGATTTTAAGGCAAAAAGGGATTGCCAAAGCATCAAAGAAAAAAGACCGCGCGCTCACAGCCGGACTTATTGACGGATATATTCATATGGGCAAAGTGGGTGTTTTGATTGAAGTATTGACGGAAACCGATTTTGTGGCAAAAAATGAAAAGTTCCGCGCCTTTGTTCATGATGTGTGTATGCAAATTGCCTCCGCTAACCCAAAAAATATAGACGAGCTTTTAGGGCAAGAATATATCAAAGACGATAGCCGATTAGTCAAGGATTTGCTTGACCAAACGATCTCCACTATCGGCGAGAATATCAAAATCAAACAATTTACGAGGTATAGTTTGGGGGAGTAGTCTAAGAGCAGGTAGATTTTCAAAAGGCAATTGTAAGGTTGTTTTTTTGATAAAATTCAAAAAAAAGGCAACCCTAGGGGTTGCCGTCAGAAGATTGGCAAATGATTGAAAGCAAGTGGTTTTACTGAATACCTTTTTGGAAAACGATTTTACCGTTTTGGGGTTTTTTGCCAGTTAGCACAACTTGATTTTCAAACCATAGCCCTTTTAGATCGTTGTTTGGTTTGCTGATATACGACAACAATCCCAAATTCGGATGGGAAAAATAACAGTCTTCAAGATTGATTGCCCAAGTGGTCGCGCTTGAGCGACATACTAAGGTATGAGGGGCGATAAATTCAACCCCAATGATATTACCCGGCAGAGTGACTTTGAGAGAAATTTGATAATAGGCGATATTATTGGCAGGCGCCAGTGGCGGGGGCGTTTGGATAATAGCTTCGTAATCGATTTGGCAATCCGCAGGCGGAGTAGCGGGCGCCATCATAATCCAGATGGCTTGTTTTGGAGGTTCGGGTGGTTTGGTTTGGCTGGGTGGCTCAGGTGGTTGGGGAAAAGTATTGCCAGAAAAAATAATCAGAAAAACGACGCTCGCAAAGGTTAGAAGGATT
>PFTZ01000015.1 GCA_002789815.1 Candidatus Berkelbacteria bacterium CG_4_9_14_3_um_filter_39_23 | reverse complement strand
TTACCGCAAACTACCAAATTCTTCATAAATTTTCAATAATTCTCGAGCAGATTTGTCCCAAGAAAATTCGCGCGCGCGCAAAAGCGCTTGTTGGGCATAATCGCCTCTAGTTTTTTTATCGCGCGACAAAGTATATAAACTATCCGCAATTTCCTCGATTTTATCTGGATTAAACATCAGGGCGCTACCTGATGAAATCTCTTTGGTCGCTGAAACATTGGCGCACGCCACCGCCACGCCAGAGGCAAACGCCTGCAAAACCGGTATGTTAAAACCTTCAGCTTTGGTGGGTGAAACAAAAAACGACGCGCCTTGATAAAGCGCTGGCAAATCATCGGTTTCTATCGGTCCGCACATTAACACCCGATCTTTTAATCTGTTGCGTTTGATAATGTCTGGCAACTGATAATAATCCTCGTATATTTTTCTTTGAGGCGAAAAAACACCACCGGCTAAAATCAAATTCTCTGGAATATTTTTGCTAATTTTGGCAAACGCTAAAACTAAATTTTTTATATTCTTTCTCAGATCAAAACCACCCAGATAAAATATATATGGCTGGTGAATATGGTATTTTTCTAGCGCTTTTTCAATTTCTCCCAGTGGAATTTTTTTATCCAGCGCCTGATCATAGCCATTATAAATCATTTTGACCTTTTGCGGTGAAATCAAAAAATTTTTAATAATTTCTTCTTGGCTGGTGGCGCTAACCGTTAAAATTAAATCTGCTTTTAGGGCTGAATAAGCAATAAATTTTCTCAAAAACCGGGTGGAAAAAGAATAATTATAGCCCGGGAAAGTCCAAGGAACCGTATCGTGAATGCTATCAATCTGTCGCATATTTTGAAAAAGTAAAGAATAAACCGGATAAAAATGATGGACAAAATCACATTTTTCTTTGCGCGCGTCAGCCATTATTTGAAATTGCTCCCACCATAATTTAGCCAATGAAGCTCCCAAAAAATTACAAGGCGTTATCACTTTTATCGTAAAATTCTTGTTTAGCGAAATATCAACTTTTTTAGGGCAATAAACAATGTATTGATATTTGTCGTTAATTTTCGACAAAGCGGTCAAATAGCCAATCGTATATTCCCCAAACCCAGTGTATGGTCTAGTTAAAAAAAATCCATTGATACCAATTTTCATAACTTTCCTATTGCCTTTTTAATTCTTGTCAAACTTTCCTCTTTTCCTAGCGCCCAGGCGATTTCCGATGGTTGGGGTGAGTTTGCCAAGCCAGACAAAGCCACGCGACTACTCCAAAAAACATCGCCATTTGACAAATCGTTATTATCAACAATTTCTTGCAATGCTTCTCTAATATTTTTTTCATCTGCCCAAAAGCTGGCATCTTTTTCTGCTAAATTTTCTTTTATCAATTTTAATCCGTTGAGCGAATCCTTTAAGGTTGATTTTTTGAACACCAATAGCTCGGCGCTATAATCTGGCAATGTATGCAAAAATTTACTTTCCGCCTGATAATCAGCCAAGGTTTTAAACCGATCTTTCAAAATTGTTAAGTATTTTTTATGGACCTTTATTTTTCCATCAAAACTGCTGATTCGCTCCGCTAGCTCGCTTTGCCCCATATTTCTAATATACCAAGCATTAATACTTAAAAGTTTATCTTGATTAAAAATAGCGCCTGCCCTCTGGACCCTTTTTAAATCAAATTCTGTAATCAATTCGGATAAGTCTAGTATTTCTTTTTCTTCTTTTGGATGAAAGCCTAAAAGCCCGAGCATATTGACCATGCTTTCTGCCAAAAAACCTTGTTTTCTATACTCAAGGAGCGATACCGCGCCTGCCCGTTTGGACATTTTGCTTTTGTCGGGCGCGAGTATCAAGGGTATATGCGCGTAACGAAGCGCGGGTAATTTAAGCGCCATCTGAATCAAAATTTGACGGGGGGTATTGGAAATATGATCTTCCCCCCGAATCACATCAGTTATTTTCATTTCGTAATCATCAATCACATTTGTCAGCAAAAATAAGGGCATCTTTTTTGAAGTAACTATAACAAAATCTTTTATTTTCGCTTTGGGAAAACAAATTTTGCCCCGAATAGTATCGATGAATTCAATTTTGTCTTTCGTCTTAACTGCGCTCACCTTAAGCCAAATCGCGCCATCAAGCTCATAGGTAAAACCATTTTTCCCAAGCTCGTCAATATATTTTTTGTAGATTAACAACCGATCTGTCTGCCTGACAACTACCCCGTCCCATTTAATACCTAAAAATTTTAAACCAGCGATAATGTCGTCTTCAAAGACCTTTTTAGATCGCTCTTTGTCCGTATCCTCAATTCTCAAATACATTTTTCCACCCTTTTTTTTGGCAAATAAATAATTAAAAAGCGCGGTGCGGGCAGTACCTAAGTGTAAAAAACCAGTGGGTGAAGGGGCAATACGGGTTATTGTCATAATTTTACAAAATCCAAAATACAATAATACAGGTCAAATTTAAAATTCTTGATTCATCTATTGCTATTCTCTTTCCGCCTGTCATTCCCGCGCAATCATGTCCTGAGTCCCTCGGCTTTGCTCGGGATAAACTCCGTCGAAGGGCGGGAATCCAGGCAGGACTGGATCCCCAATCCGAAGCGCTGCGCTTTCGGTTGAGGATGACAAGGGGTGTGTCATTCCCGCGCAAGCGGGAATCCAGTCGTTTTGTCTGGATCCCGCATCAAGTGCGGGATGACGGGAGGGATGGATCCTGCATCAAGTGCGGGATGACAAAAAGGACTGTGGATCCCCAATCCGAAGCGCTTCGCTTTCGGTTGAGGATGACAAGGGGGCTTTCGGTTGAGGATGACAAGGGGACAGAATGAAATTTTGCGTAAGTCATGTAAATTCTAAAATCTATTCCCTTATAATCGCATCTTCTGTCAGTTCAATATTCACATCGTCCATTGCCAATATATGGACACGAACCATATTTTCAGGATAACATTTTGCAGTCGCCAAGTAAAGTTTTTGAAGCGTTTTTTGTTTGAAATAATGGACTTGCTCTTTGGCGCGAGCTAAGCTCTGCGCGCCCGCCACATATTTGACCTCAATAATACAAATTTCCTTGTGGCGGTTTTGAGCCAAAATATCAATTTCCCCAAACCCTAAATACCAGTTCCGTTTTAATATCTTGTATTTATTTTGACGCAAAAAAACACAAGCCCGATCTTCTGCTTGATTGCCAATAGCGCGATTGTTCATTTTTTAGTTTGTGTTGCGGACGGCTTGGGCTTTTCTGAATTTTTCCTCCAGCTCTTGTTTGACTTTGAGTTTAGCTTCTTTTTTAGCTTTGGCTACCAACTCTTTCTCCGCTTTAATTTTTTCTAGTTCTTCCTCGCCCAGCTTTTCCTCCCAAACTTTGGGCGCAGATTTTTCCTTGTTAAGCGTTATCTTGGACGATTTGATATTGCGCAGATAGTAAAGCTTGGCGCGCGCGACGCGCGATGACTTGACTCTTTCAATTTTAATGATGTTAGGCGAATGCAAAGGAAAAACAATTTCCACTCCGATTTGACCAGTGGCGATTTTTCGCACAGTGAAAGTCGCGTCCAAACCCTTGCCATGCTTGGTGGCTAAAACCACGCCCTCAAAAACCTGCACGCGCGTTTTTTTGCCTTCCCTAAAACTCTGATAAACCTTTATCCAGTCACCAGCATTGAGTTGGGCGGGATTATTTTTAAGATATTTCTGATTGTAGGCTAAAATCTTTTGATTCATAAAATAATTATAGCATTTTAAATAAATAAATCAAGCCTCTCTAACCTCTAACCCAAATTTGCCAGCCCGACGGGCTGGCAAATTTGGGTTAGGTATGAATATAAATATGGTAAAACCAAAAAAACCGGCGAGCGTAGGTGGCTTGGGACACCTGCGCTCGCCGGACGAACGACCGTGACAAGAGGTATGGAACATTCTTGCCACGATCCAGATACTACTCGCCCAATCATGGCTGAACCGGACGAGTAGTTTGGATACTGCCTTGCCAAGCGATAGGTCTGCTCAGCAAAGCAGTTTCTGACTAACCCGCGCCTGAAACGCGACAATCAAATGTCGCGAACATTTGATGTCGCCATGCGATGAGGACAACGATAGGCGCGGGCTGTGTGAGGGAGAATAATGCCAGCCCCCTCGCGAGAATTGCATGCGGGCTGGCTTCCCCCTCAAGCTGTTTGGGGGCTGGTCAGGTAGACGCAACGAGTCGCGCTACCTGATTCACAAAGTCAGAAAAAGTCAATGCCATGCCAGGCGTGGCTTTCTCTGGCAACGCAAGAACATTCACCCGATCGTTGCCAAAGTATTGGAACCAGACTTGCTCCCGCGCTAACTTAACAGCTAGCGGAAGATCGTCCGGAACCAAGCCTCCACCCATCACCAAGTCTACGACTTGGCGTGGCACCACACGCTTTCTGCCACTTTTTCCGTTTCGCATCCTCTCACCTCCTCTCGCTTTAGTCTCGCCCCGCCTGTTTCGCAACAGTCAAGGCGGAGACGCCCTGCCAAACCCTTTGCGAGGGAGGAGGTTAGTTTGGCTTTTTCTTACCACCCCCGTTTATGATTGCCCAGTGCTTCTTCTTTCCACTCCCCTTTCGGGGCGATCGGGATGGAGCACACAACCCCGGGGGAATCCGAACCCCGATTTTCTCGAGTTCCCTTACCTCTTCTCTCGAGATCTCTACAACTTTCGACACAAACCTCACTCCTTAAAGTACTCCCCTTCCTGCTTTGATTTTGCTTGAGCAATGGCTCAAACTTACCGGAAGGGTTGCCACAACTTTTGCGACATATTCATCTTCTATGCTAAATTATAAATTTTAAATGTTACACGACTTACACAAAATATCGTTTCATTCCTTTGTCATCCCCAACTGAAAGCGAAGCGCTTCGGATTGGGGATCTAGAGATTATAGACTGGATTCCCGCCCTTCGACGGAGTTTATCCCGAGCAAAGCCGAGGGACTCAGAACATGCTTGCGCGGGAATGACAGAAGGGAAAATGTTGCGTAAGTCGTGATGTTAAATTTATAAAAAACAAAACAAATATCTCACAAAAATAATTTTAAATTGTCAAATTTCAGATTATATTCACCACTGTCTTTAATTTCAAGCTACCATCAAACCGTCTAATCTTTTTTTTCAAAAATTTAACCTGTCCGGGAATTTTAGCAAATAAAGTATCATCTCCCCCCCTGCCAACGCCTTTGCCGGCAAAATACTTACTGCCTCGTTGTCGTACCAAAATCATACCGACTTTGACATTCTCGCCCGCAAACTTTTTAATCCCGAGCCGTTTTGACTCAGACTCTCTGCCTAATTTTGAACTACCCTTAGCTTTAGTATGAGCCATAATAATAATTTAAAAATTAAAACGAAAAAAAATTAGACAGCTGACGCAAATCATTTTTCTCTTGGGGTGTCATCACTATCATCAATAAAAAATAAAATAAAAACTTAAAATACAATACAAAACAAATAAATAATTTTTAAGATTTTGTTTTTAGGTTTTTATTTTAATCCAATTTTACCCATTTATTTTACTTTTGTCAAGCGATAGGGTAAATTATTAATAGATTCCAAATCTAACATCTAATCTCTAACATCTATGAGCTTCGTCCACCTTCATACTCATTCGCATTATTCACTTCTTGACGGATTATCAAAAATCCCTGATTTAGTGAAAAAAGCCAAGGACCTGGGTCAAAACGCGCTTGCCCTCACCGACCACGGCGTGATGTATGGCGCGATTGAATTTTATAAAACCTGTGTTGCAGAAGGCATTAAGCCAATCATCGGCTGTGAAGTTTATGTGGCAGAAAAAAGTCGCCTGAAAAAAGATGGTAAAAAAGACAGCCAGTATTATCATTTGACGCTTTTGGCAAAAAATCAAATCGGCTATAAAAATTTGATCAAAATTGTGTCGGACGCGCACCTAAGAGGTTATTATTACAAACCGCGCACTGACAAAAAATATCTTTCCACCCACTTTGAAGGGCTTTTTGCTTTATCCGGTTGCCCAGGAGGCGAACTGCCCCAAACAATTATCCATAAAAATTTAGCCAAAACCATTGAAATCGCCCTTAAATACCAAGAAATTTTTGGCAAAGATAATTTTTATATTGAGATTCAACCGCACGAACATCTTCCAGAAATTAAAAAAATCAACGACGGACTGCGCGAGGTAGCAAAAAAAACTGGTATTCCACTTGTCGCCACCAATGACTCGCATTATTTAAACAAAGAGGATAAAGAAGCGCACGAAGTTCTCCTAAAAATCAATACCAGCAACAAAAGTGGCAAAGAAGAATCTGGGATGTCGCTCAAAGAATTTGATCTATATTTATTTTCTGAAAAAGAAATGCAAAAACGTTTTCCTGAAAATAGCGAAGCAATCGCAAACAGCCAAAAAATCGCTGATCAAATCGATCTGAAATTTGAATTTGGCAAATACTTTCTGCCTAAATTTAATCTGCCGAAAGGCGAGAAAACCGCCTATGACTATTTAGCCAAGCAAGCGCGCGCTGGTTTTGGTAAAAAATACGACCAAGCTAATAGAAAGGCTCAAAAACAACTGGAATATGAATTAACAGTGATTAAAACCACTGGCTTTGCCGATTATTTTTTGATTGTGGCAGACATCGTCAACTGGGCAAAATCTAATGGCATTTATACCAACACTCGTGGCTCGGCAGCTGGCTCTATCGTATCGTATTGCCTTAACATATCAAATCTTGATCCGCTCCAATTTAATTTGATTTTTGAACGGTTTTTAAATCCTGAAAGAATTTCTATGCCAGATATTGATGTTGATATTGCGGACGACCGACGGCAAGAAATGATAAACTACATCGTGCAAACTTATGGCAAAGACAATGTTTGCCAAATCATCACCTTTGGGGTGATGAAAGCGCGTATGGTGGTGCGGGACGTGACGCGCGCGCTTGGCTATCCATACGAACTTGGCGATCGCATCGCCAAACAAATTCTGATGGGACTCAATATTGAAACCGCGCTTGGGGCTAACCCGGACCTTCAAAAAATATATCGCGAAGACGAAGCCAAAAAAATCATTGATATGGGTAAAAAATTAGAAAATGTGGCGCGCCATGCTTCAACCCACGCAGCGGGCGTGGTCATCACCGAGGAACCCCTTGTTAATTATATTCCTTTGCAACGAACAACTGGCAACGAAGACACTGCCTCAACCCAATACCCGATGTACGATGTCGAACTTTTAGGGCTACTGAAACTGGACGCGCTGGGACTGAAAAATCTAACAATTATGAAAAATGCTTGCCGAATTATTAAAAAAGTTCACCATAAAAATATTGATATTTATCAGCTAGATTATAACGACCAAAAAACTTTTGAGCTTTTGCAAAACGGCGAAACCGTCGGCGTGTTTCAATTGGAATCGTCTGGAATGAGGCGCTACATCAAAGAACTTCAGCCCACTCACATCAATGATATTATGGCAATGGTGGCGCTTTATCGCCCTGGTCCAATGGAATATATTCCCGACTATATTGCTGGCAAGCATAAATTGAAAGAAATAAAATTACTTCATCCAAAGCTGGAAAAAGTTTTGGCAGATACTTATGGCATTGCGGTTTATCAGGAACAAATTTTACAAATCGCGCGCGAAGTGGCGGGATTTAGCTACGGAGAAGCTGATATTTTACGCAAAGCCATCGGTAAAAAAAATAAAAAACTCCTGCAAGCTCAAAGGAAAAAATTTATTGATGGCGCGGTGAATAACGGCACGGAAAAAATACTGGCAGGAAAATTATTTGACTTTGCCGAACCGTTTGCGCGCTATGGTTTTAATCGCGCGCACGCTGCCAGCTATGCGATTGTCGCTTACCAAACCGCGTATTTAAAAGCTAATTTTCCTGAATGTTTTATGGCAGCGCTTCTTACTTCGGACAAAAATAATTTGGATAAAGTTGCGATCGCAATTTCTGAATCGGAAAAAATGGGCATTAAAATTCTACCACCTGACATCAATGAATCATTCGTGGATTTTGGGGTGGTGGCAGATGACAAAAAAATTATCCGCTATGGCTTGGAAGCGATTAAAAGTGTGGGGCAAAAAGTGGCGGAAAATATCGTAAGCGAAAGACAAAAAAACGGACCGTATAAAAACTTGGAGGATTTTCTATCGCGGCACAAAGGGCAGACCGTCAATAAAAAAGTGATAGAAGCGCTGACAAAATCAGGCGCGCTGGACGCTCTATGCGAACGCAATATGGCGCTAGCTGGAATAAATGAAATTCTGCAATTTATCAAAGGGCAGAAAATAAATATTGGGCAAGCGGATCTTTTTGGCGACAAACTAGAAGTGGCGCATAAAAATTTGGTTTTGCCGGAAACCGCGCCTGCCTCGTCCAAGCAAAAACTGGCTTGGGAAAAAGAGTTTATTGGCATTTATTTGTCTGCTCATCCGCTGGATAATTATCGCGCGCTACTGGAAAAACAAAAAACAAAAATCAATGATTTAACGGAGAAAATGACTGGCAAAAATGTCAAAGTTTTAGGGCTGATTAGCACTTGCAAAAAAATCACCACGCGCAACAACCAACAAATGATGTTTTGCCGTTTGGAAGACTTGAGCGGAAATACCGAAGTAATTGTATTTCCAAAAATGTTAGAGGAAAACAACACGTTGTGGAGAAATGATAATATCGTGGCTATTTCCGGAAAAGTCAACACCAAGGATGGCGCAATTAAAATTATCGCCAATACTGCGGTTGAAGTGATTGACCAAAACGCGCTGAATGAATTTTTGAAAGATAATTTAACAAAAGAAAAAACGCAAATTACTTTAACGATTGACCACAGAGTGCCAAATGACGCGCTGGGCAAATTAAAAATTGCGCTGGAAAAATTTCCCGGTGATAAAAAGGTTCTGTTGCGCGTTGCGCAAAATGGCGGATATGCAGAAAAATACGCGCGCACTCATATTGTTATCAAGACAGAATTAGTTAACGAGCTCAAAGGAATTTTAGGGGAGAAAAAAATTAAAGTGGAATAAAATTAGTATTTATGTCTATTTAAAAATTCCACTATCCCCAACAGGGCGGATATGCCATGTCCGCTGGCGATAGCAATTTGTTTGTATGGGTGGTTAGTTACATCGCCAGCAGCAAATATCCGCGGATTTGAAGTGCGACCAACTGCATCAATGATAATCTCGCCAAATTTATTCTTTTTAACCGGCGCCAAATCGCTATTGGGCAATGAGCCGATATGAACCATCACACCCTTGACTTCAATAATGCGCGATTGACTAGTTACTAAATTTTTCATCGAAATACCACTTACCTGTTCCTCGCCTAAAATTTCTTTGGTTTGGGTTTGATACAAAATTTCAACATTGGCTTTTTTTTTCAAATTGTCAACCAAGACTGTTTCGCCATTAAATTCCTGATTGAGGTTTATCATTATCACTTTTTTGGCAATGCCTGCCATCATCATACCAGCTTCCAGCGCTGTGTTGCCACCGCCGATAATCGCCACATCTTTTTGACGAAAAAGCGGACCGTCGCAAGTGGTGCAATAAGTAATCCCCTTGTGGTCAAGCTCTGTTTCGCCCGGAATATTTAATTTTCTAGGATGCGCCCCGGTGGCAACCAAAGCTATTTTTGTATTAAATACTTTTGCGCCAACAAGCTTTAATCCATCTTTTATATTTTCAATTTTCTTAATTTTAACCCCCTCTTCAATGTCAACTTGATTAAATTCCAAATGCTCGCGAAATAATTTTGTCAGTTCGATTCCATTGGTTTTTTTAATTCCGGGGTAATTTCCCACCTCGCCACTTTGCGCTACTTCTCCGCCAAAACTTTCGCAAACGAGTTTAAACTTTAAGCCATGGCGCGACGCATACACGCCAGCCGCTGTTCCAGCCGCTCCGCCTCCAATAATGATTAAATCGTATTGCATTTTTATTTGATTATCTTTTTCCTAAATCCACCTCAATCTCAGTGCCAGCGAATTCTGAGGCAGTGTGGGTTATTTTTTTTTGCAGTTCGCCCGGATCTGGCACATCTATTAGTTTGATAATACTATTTTCATTGCCACTACCAGATATTTGGATTACGATATCGCCAAAATCAAAAATTGTGCGCACTAAACCTTTGACATCTTGGGTTACATTAACGATTTTATCTAGCGCTGATTCTGATACTCGACGAGAAAAAAAACCCCTTTGATCCATACTAATTACTCTATCCGATGAAATAATATAAATACTATGATTGTAGATAAACCAGCATCTGGAAAAATAAACTGCGCCAATAATACCTGTGATAATCGTTATGTAGCTTGTCACTGATGAAAAACCGAATTTCAAAAACAAGCCAAAAATAAGTAGCGCGACTGCTAAAATTATCAGCCCCATCTTGCTCATAACGAGCGGGTGCTTGCGTCCAAAATTAATGACTTGTTCTTTAGGCTTTTGTCCTTCAAAAGTGATGATTTTATCTGGCATCTTTTTTTGATCTAATAAATTTCATACTAAATAAAAATGTGGCGATTGCCACCATCAGTAGTATTAACCCAAACATTGCCTGCAATTTTCCGGCTGTTTTTGTGGTCAAAGCTATCATACCAAAAATTGCCGAAATTGCATACATAACTAAAACCGTCTGTCGCTGGGAAAAACCAGCATCTAAAAAACGATGATGCAAATGCATTCGGTCTGCGGTCCATGGAGTTTTTTTATTGAGAATACGGCGGGCAATCACCCAAAACGCGTCTAAAATTGGCAGTCCCAGGACAAGGGCGGCGGTAAATAATTTTCCGCCAGAGACAATTGCAAAAGTCGCTAGCATAAAACCTAAAAATTGACTGCCTGAATCGCCCATAAAAATTTTGGCTGGATTAAAATTAAAAATTAAAAATCCAAGCAGGGCGCCGGCTAAAACCAGCGCTAAAATCGCGGTTGATGTTTGGTTGATATAAGGCGCCAGCGACAAAAAAGCCAGCACCAAAGTCGCGATAAATCCAACACCAGTGGCGAGTCCGTCCGCGCCGTCAAGCCAATTTACCACATTAACAATCAGCACGATCCACAGCGGAACAAACAAGTATGTCCACCAACCAAGCTCGATATTTAATCCGCCCAACGGATTGGCAAACCAATGAATTTTAATACCAAATAAAACCAGCGCCAATCCGCCGAAAATTTGAAATATAATTTTTACGCCCGGTTTTAGCCCTTTTATATCGTCCCACAAGCCTGAAAAAAACAAAATTGAAGCGCCAACAAATACGCCCAGCAAATTTTTATCGATGCCCCAAATTTTTTCCTGAACAAAAGTTAAGCTCTGAGAATCCGCTAAATACATTATTATAATAATCAACCAAAAAGAAATAAACATCGCGATACCGCCGGCGCGCGCGATTGGTCTAGAATGAATTTTGCGCTTAGACGGTTGGTCAACCCAGCCGAAAACCTGGCAAAGTTTAATGACTTTGGGAGTTAAAAAAAACGATGATAACGCGCCCAACATAAAAATTATTAGTCCATACCAAAATTGATTTGTTTGCATAAATTTATTTTACCAAATACCCAAATTAAATCAAACCGTCACCAAAGCCCGCCCTAAAACATTATTTTAACTGTAAATTGCAAAAGCATATTTTTGGGACGCGCTCTACCTAATACCAAACTTCCAACCCCTGGGGCTGGAGATTGGCAACTATCGGCATAGTAATAATATGTTTAGATCACAAAATCAAAATCTCGGCGATCATACGAGCGCACATCTTTTTTATCAAACCAATATGAAATTTCGTGAGTGGCTTCCTCTGGAGTTTCAGACGCGTGCACTAAATTGTAAATCGCCCGTTTTTCAAAATTAGCCAGCGCTGGCGAATCAACCGAATAATCGCCACGGATCGTGCCCATATCAGCCATAGAAGGCAAAGTTGCTCCGCAAATTTTTCGCGCCATATCAACTGCGTGCACCCCCTCAACCACTATTTTTACCACCGGACCCTGGGACATAAAATCAAGTAGCCAACCCCGCACCATTTGTCCAATTTTTTTTAAATCAGCCGTGCCTAGCTCTTTTTCTAAATCATAACCGTATTTTTCATAAGTGCTAGCTGTTTTCTCGCCAAGGCGAGTAATCCATTTTTCGTCCTTTGGATAATGCCCGTCAATTTTTTCATGACTTGCCCATTCCATTTTAAGGGCGATAATTTTTAACCCGCGCTGTTCAATTCTTTGGATAATATCGCCAATTAGCCCGCGCACCACGCCATCGGGCTTGACCATCACAAAAGTTTTTTCTTGTTTGGGATGTTTGTTCATTTTACTCCTTGATAATCTACTTTAATTGTCTTTAATATTTATTTTACAATCACCAAATTTTCTTTTTTAAAATCAAAAAATTGTTTGGCTAATTTGATTATATCATTTTGACTAACTTTTTCAATCCTCTCTATGACCTGCTGTGGTGAAAGCACTTCTTTTTGTAATAATTCCTGCCCTAAATAATACTGCGCTATATCCAAACTGCTTTCCAGTCCAAGTGAAAATTGACCAATAAAATTGTCTTTAGCGCGAGAAAGCTCTGACTCTAAAACTTTTTCACTGGCTATTTTTTTAATTTCTCGACGAATTGCCCCAATACCATCGTCCAACTTATTTTTATTTAGCCCGGCTCGCACTGCCAAATAACCATTATCTAAAAACAACGAACTTCCACTTGACACATAATAAGCCAGTCCACGTTTTTCTCTCACCTCAACAAACAAGCGCGATGACATCATACCACCCAAAATATTTTCAAGTATCTGCAATGTAAAACGGCGCGGATCGCTAATCTCAAAGGTAGGAAAACCAAGTATTATATGAGCTTGGTCGATATTTTTTTGAAAAGTTTTTATCTGCTTTTTGGGTTTTATTATTTGAGGAACGAATTTTCGCGCGTCA
>PFTZ01000055.1 GCA_002789815.1 Candidatus Berkelbacteria bacterium CG_4_9_14_3_um_filter_39_23 | reverse complement strand
ATTTTTTCCAATTTTCCCGAATGGATAAAAATCGCAGATGCTTGGCGACAAGAGAAACAGATAACAGCCGTGGTGGGATTTTCCATCTTGGTTGTCCTTTTTGTTCAGGTATTTTTTTTATCATACACCAAAAAGAAAAAATGCAAATCTAATATTGCGTAACCTGAAAAAATTATAATTTTAGGGATAGTAGTTTTTAATTAAAGTTAGCTGCGCGTGCTTGATATTAATTGAGAGCTAAACTATTATAATAATTATGGATAAAAAAATTATTGAGTTGAAAAATATGACCAAGGTCTATGTCCAAGGCGAGGCGGAGTTAAAGATTTTGCAGACAATTAATCTGGATATTTTTAAGGGTGAGTTTGTGGCGATAAAGGGTCCGTCTGGATCGGGTAAGTCAACTTTATTACACATCATTGGACTATTAGACAAACCGACTAGCGGAAAATATTTGTTAGAAAAACAGTTGATTGATAAAAAAACTAAGCCAAATACACTAGCAAAATTAAGATTAAAAAAGATTGGCTTTGTTTTTCAGACCTTTAATCTAATTCCGCGGATTTCAGCGCTAGCTAATGTTGAATTGCCGATGATTTATAGCAAGCTGGAAAATCCGAAGAAGAAGGCAAAGCAACTGATAAAAATGGTAGGACTGGCTGAGCGAGCTAACCATGTGCCGAATAAAATGTCGGGTGGAGAACGTCAACGGATAGCAATTGCGCGGGCGCTAGCTAACAATCCGGAAATAATTTTAGCGGACGAACCGACGGGGAATTTAGATTCAAAAACAGGCAGTCAAATTATCAATATTTTAAAAGAGTTAAACCAAAAGGGGAAGACAATTATTGTGGTGACACATGACGATGAGGTGGCAAGGGTGGCGAAGAGAATTATTGAGATAAAAGACGGAAGAATAATTTAAAATGATAAATTAAATAACAATAATGACATTTTTAGAAGCGATTAAATCAGGACTTATTGCAATTTGGTCAAATAAAATCAGATCGTTTTTAACGATGCTCGGAATGATTATCGGCGTTAGCTCGGTAATTACTTTGGTTTCGATTGGCAAAGGTGTATATCAAGATGTGGCGTCGCTTGTTTCAGATATGGGCACAAATTTGGTGTTCGTTGTTTCTGGAGATATTAGCGGAATGACCCAGTCAACCGGCGGAAATTATGCCGTTAACCCAGCTAATTTCATCAAAGCTGATATTTTGAAACCGGCAGATTTGGCAACGATAAAAACTATGCCAGAGGTAGAGTATTTTTCAGCTATGAATATCTTGAGCGGATTTTTATCGTTTGAAAATAAAAATGCTTATCCAATGATTGTCGGAGTTCAGCCAGACGCTGTGCATACCATTCAAAATTTAGCGATTGATAAAGGCAGGTTTTTTACTGAAGAAGACAATGGTAAATATCTGATTGTGCTAACTCCCAATCAAGTTGAAGTGCTGTTTGGCGATAAAAAATTTGATCCAGTTGGTAAAAAAATTATGGCGGGAAAACAGGAATACGAAGTGGTTGGCACGGTTAAGCAGAAAAAACAAGAGACCAATATCATCAGCTCGGATTTTGATAATATGGTATTTTTACCGTTTGAAACAGTTAACAAAATCAGCGGTTCAACCCAGATTATGCGGATATTTATCAAAATCAATGATAATTTTGATATTAAAGAAACAGCTGAAAAAATTAAAAATACACTTTTGGAAACCCATACAAAAGATGAAATTTCGGTGTTAACGCAGGAAGATATGCTGGATATGATGAGCAGTATTTTAAGTATTATGACAATAATGATTACTGCCATTGCGTCGATTTCGCTTGTTGTTGGCGGAGTGGGGATTATGAACATTATGCTGGTGTCAGTAACGGAGAGGACGCGCGAGATCGGAATTAGAAAAGCGATTGGAGCGACAGATGGCGAGATTATGAAGCAATTTTTGCTCGAAGCGATTATCCTTACTATGTTGGGTGGCGCAATCGGGGTGGCACTATCGTATGGTGTCGGAATAATTTTTGAAGCTCAAACTAGTATTCAAGCGGTGATTGACGCTCAAACGATACTGCTGGCAACGGGAATTTCTATCACAATCGGAATAATTTTTGGACTATTTCCAGCGTATCGCGCAGCCAAAAAAGACCCAGTGGACGCGTTAAGGTACGAATAGGTGTAAAAGCGAATTTTTTCATCAAATATTCATATGGCAGAACATCAAGAGTGGCATTAATCGAACGAATTAGACATTCGGAATTTATAATATCCTCATTTTGATGGGGATCCAATGAGGCAAGTTTTTTTACCTTTAAATTTTTGGGGAAAAGATAAACTTGACCGTTCTACACTTTGGGCGATAAAACAACCCTTAATTGAAAAATATCCACAATATGGGGAATATCGTTACGATATCCCGGCGGAATGGTTGCAAGATGCTGAGCAAGGCAATACACAAGGATGGTTAGGGAAATTTTTAGGAGAAGCCTATACGCCCGACGGTTCCCTATTAGCTTGTGAACCACCAATTGAAATTTTAAAAAAATATCCCAAAAAATGGGATAGCAACACAAAAGTTGTTTTTGTTCCGTCTGAATGGAAAATCAATCAAGATGAAAATAATAATTGGCAAATTTTTTGTGAAGGAATAAAAATCCCTGCGCTAAAACAAAAACGAGCGAAAACTTGGGGTGAGTATTATGGATTGTAAATAAAAACGAAGGCAATAAAATAATTCTGTGTAATTTGTGCTATTTGTATGTTTGCGTCTAATTTTTGGCAATGGCTTGACAAACCTAATTAACGGGTTATGATAGTAGAGATGGAAAAGTTACAGGTTAAAAAATAATTCAATTGAGAAGGAGGTGAGAAAAGATGGCATTTAGTACCGAATCAAAAAAGTCAGGCGAAACATATTATCTGCATTCCAAAGAAGTGACTTTGCGCGGAGGCAGACTGCAAAGAATTTATTATTTTTCTCGTAAAGTTGACGAAGCCACAGCGCTGGATGAAATCCCGGAAGGCTACGAAATAATGGAAAACTCGCGCACCGGACTGCCGATGCTCCGAAGAGCCAAGTAGCTTATTTATTGAGCTAATCAAAAAGCTCGCACCCAAAAGTGCGGGTTTTTTGGTTTAAAAAATGTTTATATTCTTGAGCATATCACTATTGAACATTCCGCGAATTTTTGCTATAGTAAAAACTACAACTCAAAAATATGAAACGATCAAAAATTTTATTTAGCGCGCTGAAGGTGCCATTTGATTATATGTTTGTGGTAGGCGCTTTTATGTTGGCTTACTTTACTCGCTTACAAACCGATTATGATTATATTTGGAATTTTAATGAATTTTTAAAATTTACTTTAGTGATGGCGCCGATTTGGATTTTGTTTTTTGCCCTCCAAAAATTATATATTCCGAGTGAAAAAGGGCATACTTTTGAGGAAGCAAGTCGCATAATTATCGGATCGTTGGCAGCTACTCTAATTTCTATCAGCTATATATTTTTATCCCGCACTGATTTTTTCTCTCGCCTGATTATTTTTTACGCCCTCGCATATTCAATTTTACTAATTTCCACATACAGAATTGTAGCCAATTTACTCCAGAGTTATTTATACAAATTTGATATCGGTGTGATTCGGCTGGCGATTATTGGTAACAGAGGTATTGCCAAACTGGTGATAAATAATTTAAAAACAGATTTGAGTTGGGGGTATAAAATAATCAAAACCTTGGATCATAACGCGCTGGAAAAAATTCAATCAGTAATTACCTCAAATATTGACGAAGTGATTATGGCTGATCCGTACGCGTCTGACAAACAAATCACGCGGATTTTGAATTATTGCGCGGAGCGCGGGATTGGTTTTAAGGTAATCCCCAATCTTTTCCGCGCGCAAACTGCCAAAGTTGATTTACAACTTATTGCCGGTATTCCGATGATTGAATATCAACGCACCCCGCTTTTTGGTTGGGGTGGAATTTACAAACGGATTTTTGACATCATTACCTCAATTATTTTACTGATAATTTTATCGCCAATCTATTTTCTGGCAGTGATAGGGGTAAAGTTATCATCGCCGAATGGTCCGATTTTATTTCGTCAAAAACGAGTCGGGCTGGGCAGGCAGTTTTCTTTTTTAAAATTTCGCACGATGAATCCAGACGCTCATAAATTGCATAAAAAGTATATTAAAAAATATGGCAATATGTTTAAATTAAAAAACGATCCGCGTATTTATCCTCTTGGCAAGTTTCTGCGAAAATTTTCTATTGATGAATTGCCTCAAATTTTTAATGTGCTAAAAGGCGATATGAGCTTGATTGGACCACGACCGCCAATGCCCGAGGAAGTGGAGCATTATAATGAATGGCAGAGGAAAAGGTTGGGGGTTAAGCCGGGCATTACCGGGCTTTGGCAAGTGTCAGGTCGGTCCAATGTTGATTTTGACGAATGGGTGCGACTGGATATTTATTATATTGAAAATTGGACTTTGTGGCTTGACTTTGTAATTTTACTCAAAACTATTTGGGTGGTGGTTCGCGGAAGAGGAGCTTATTAGATTTTTAATTTCTGATAAAATGTTTATATGAATAAATTCGAAAATCCTCGTATAGCCATTGTCGCAGATTTTTTAACCCAACTTGGCGGGTCAGAAAGGGTAATTTTAGAATTAACAAAAATTTACCCAACAGCGCCAATCTATACATTATTTTTTAATAAAGCCAAAATGGGGTCGTTTTTTCCCAAGCAAAAAATTCAACCGCTTTTTACAAATTACATACTCAACAAATTTTATAAACAGCTTTTAGTTTTTTACCCATTCTTTTTTAAGCGATTAAAATTGAAAAATTACGACATAATCATCACAGTCACTTCTGCGCTTGCCAAAGGAATTAAAAAAGAAAAAGGACAAATTCATATTTGCTATTGTAATACGCCAACCCGTTTTTTATGGATTGATAAATATGATTATATTGCGACCGCTGTGCCTCGTGGCTTGCAATGGCTGATGCGGATGATCGTGCCATGGCTACAAAAAGTTGATTTTCGCGTGGCGCAAAAAGTTGATTATTTTATCGCTAATTCTCGCGAAGTTCAAAAACGGATAAAAAAATTTTACCAAATTGGCAGCGTAATAATTTATCCACCAGTTGACACTGATTTTTTTTCTTTGCAAACGAACAGGCAAGATTATTTTTTAATGACTGGGCGGATTGTGCCATACAAACGGTTTGATGTGGCAGTAAAAGCTTTTGCCAAAATGCCTCAAAAAAAATTAATTATTGCCGGAAGCGGACCAGAACTCAATAAATTAAAAACGATCGCGACAAAAAATGTGCAATTTGTCGGTCGCGTTTCTGATGAAAAATTGAAGGTATTATATCAAAACGCTCGCGCTTATATTTTTACGCCTTTGGAGGATTTTGGAATTACGTCAGTCGAGGCAATGAGCTGTGGCACACCGGTGATTGCGTATGGCGAGGGTGGCGCGCTGGAAACTATCAAAGAAAATGTGTCAGGCATATTTTTTAGCCAGCAAACACCCCAGTCCTTGCTAGGCGCGATTACTCGTTTTGACGCAAAAAAATTTAATCCGCAAGAAGTTCGCGCTGTTGCCTTGCGCTTTCGTCAAAAAAGATTTAACATGAAAATAAAGGGGTTTGTTGGCAGGATTTACCATCAACATAATTTATTAACATTAAAAAAAAATCAATAGGAGACAATTATGGAACTGAAAGACTATGTAAAAATTATTGCAAAACATAAAGTATTTATTATTGTTATCGCGCTCTTGGTGGCAGGGCTTGCAAGTTTTTGGCAATACTTAAAGCCGACAATGTACAGTGGCGCGATTACTATGAGCTTGACCAATTCTCCCACGCCAGCCCAAAACGATGATTACAATAATTATTACACCATAAACGCCACGCTAGCTTTAATCCAATCGTTTGAAGCGTTATTTGCCAGCCCGAATTTTATCAATGAAATTTATCAAGATGCCGGTGTCAATGTGCCAGCCAGCAATGTGACGGATATGGCTAAAATTTTCAAAACCAGTCGCAACCAAATTTCAAGTTCAAACTTGGTAGTGAGCACCAAATCAGCGCAAAAAGAAGAGCTTACGCGAGTTTTAAACAGCGCGAAAAAATTGACCGATCAAAAAATACTTGACGATAAAAACAAAAAATATATTTCCGACAATTTTAATCTAGATATTTCCGATAGCTTGGTATTGCAGGATAAAATCAGTTATCCGTCCACATTTTGTATTAGCTTAATCGGAGGGCTGATTCTCGGCATCCTTGGAAGTTTTGTGTTGGAATATTTTAGAGAGTAAAAAAACACAAGGAGGTTGTGAGCCAAACGCGCGAAGTGGTTTAAAGTTTGAAAGCAGAAAAATATGCTGAAAAAAAATATAGACGGAATTTTTAAGGCGAAGCGCGCTGATAATTTTGGGATACCAATCCCTATTGTTTTAAATAAACACAGTCAAACATCAGATCAAGTTGCTAACAACACAAGACGAAGCTTTTTTAGTTTTTCCAAATGGCTAATCTTTACTTTAATTTTTTCCGCATCAATTCTGACTTTTGCGCCACTTACAAAAAATCAAACCTTGGCTGATTCGGCTTCGCTTTATCAACTTTATCAAGATGGCAATTATTTAATTTTGTTTCAAAACAGCGACGAGCTTCGACCAACCGGCGGTTTTATTGGGTCGTTTGGACTTTTAAAAATCAAAGATAAAAAAGTTGCCAATTTTCAGATTGAAACCAATATCTACCAAAAAGACGATACGTTCACTAAAAATTATTATATTCCCCAGCCGGATGTTATAGAAGAGTGGCGTCCGAATAATTCGTGGAATTTACGCGACAGCAACTGGAAAGCGGATTTTAGCGAGGCGTCCCAAGATATCAAGTGGTTTTTTGAGTCGCAGTATAATCAATCAATTGACGGAATTATTGCCATTAACTCAAATTTGTTGCCCGAGATTTTACGCATTACTGGTCCGATTGAAAGCGAGGAGTATGGCACTTTGAATGCGGATAATATCTTGACGCAAGTTCAAACAGAGGTCGAGGAAAATTACTATAAAAGCGCCGAAGGTTTAAAAGAAAATCAGCCCAAAATGATAATCGCGAAAATTTTCCCTGACATCGCTACTCAGGCAAAATCTAAAAAAATTCAAACAGCTAAATTATTTTTAAGCGCGCTAGATAAAAAAAATATTCTATTTTATTTTAATGATCAGCGCGAGAAGTTGGTAAATTCTGAGAATTGGGGAGGCGCAATTGTCCAAACCGCAGATAATTTTTTATATATCAACAATGCTAATTTAGGCGGAGGTAAAAGTTCAAGGCAGGTGGCTCAAAATGTTCAATATACTTTAAATCAAAACAATTTGAATTTGAAAATAGAGCGAACATTATCTAATCGTTCGGATAATTTTCCGATTGACCGTAACGCTAATTACACGCGCGTGTTTTTGCCGATGGGCGCCAAGCTTGACAGTGCCACGCTCGCTGGCGAGGATATTGCAAAAAGTGTAAAGCAGGAAATTGATGGAGGTAAAAATTCGTTCGGATTTTGGTTTATCACTAATCCTAACCAAACGAAAAGTTTAGAGATGAATTTTGTTTTACCTTCTGGGTATGATGATTTATATCTGCAAAAACAACCCGGCGCTACTGGCGAAAAATACAAGATTGATATCAACGGCGAAAAGGTGTTTGAGGGAGGGTTAGAAAAAGATATGGGAATAAATTACTAATTTCACGGCTTACGCAAAACTTTTATAAAACAAATTCTGCCCCTATGCCGTTCTCCGTCTTGTCTGCCTTGTGTCATCCCCGTATCTCCTCCCTGTCATTCCCGTGAAAACGGGAATCTATACAAATAGTTTCTGGATCCCGCATCAAGTGTGGGATGACAAAAAAGAATGTGGATCCCCAATCCGAAGCGCTTTGCTTTCGGTTGAGGATGACAAAGGGGTGTGTCATTCCCGCATCTCCTCTCTGTCATTCCCGTGAAAACGGGAATCCAGTCCGAATGGATCCCCAATCCGAAGCGCTTCGCTTTCGGTTGAGGATGACAAGAGGGTGTGTCATTCCCGCATCTCCTCT